>CALACD010000470.1 GCA_937890445.1 uncultured Acidimicrobiia bacterium
CGTGCACACGGTCCACGACGAGGAAGTCGCCGTTCTCGTCGTGCTCGTTCATCAGGAGATGCCCGATGTCGTGCAGGAGACTGGCGATGATCAAGGATTCGCTGGCCCGTCCCGCCATGGCATGGGAGGCGGTCTGCAGCGCGTGCTCCAGTTGCGTGACGACCTCGTCGTAGCGACTTTGACCCTTGTGCTCGTACAGGTCGATCAACGCATCGGCGACCGCGGCAGGCTCGACGAGCGAACGCCACACCGGCTGCTGCCGAGGAGCTCTTCGATCCGATCCGTCCGAGATGTCGATCGAATCGGCGGAGGTATTGGTCGTATTCATGCCGGTTCCGTTTCCGGGGCGAGCCCCTTGAAGTGTCCAATGGTGCTGACCCGAGCGCGGGACGACCTCTCGTGGCTCGCCAGCTGCCGGATCTTGTCTTGGTAGTAGGCCGTCCGAAGATCGCCCTGGGATCGGGCGTTGTAGGTGAGGAACAGCGCGCGACGGGGGCGATCGGTCCGGTTGGGCCCGCTGCGGTGAGGGGTCCGGGAGTGGAACCAGAGCACATCTCCGGGCCCGAGCGGGACCGGCTCCCACCGCAGATCGGCCGCCGCGTCGGGCGCGATGCAGCCGTCGCCGTCGGTCGGGAGAAGGGCGTGATGGTGGCCCCTGCTGACCTCGAGGCAACCGTTGGCCTCGGTCGTCTCGTCGATCGCGATCATGCACGTGAGATGGAGATCGACGAATTTGTAGGCCGTGGCATCCTGGTGGGGCTCGAATCCCGCTCCGCCCGGCATCTTGTGATTGACCTTCTCCTTGTAGAGGACGACCGGTTCCCCCATGAGCAGCGACCCCGACGCCGGGATCGGTCCCATGGTGACCATCGAACGGATTCCCTCGTGGTTGGGAACCAGATTCTCCGTCCGGGCCAGGGCCACCTCGTCACCGAGTTGTTCGAAATGCTGGAGGATGGGGCTCTCGGGGCGGCCGCCACCCGGCGGTAGCGTGCTCAATTCCTCGACCCAGCCAGTGAGCTGGAGACGAACCGTCGATTCCAACAACCGGGGGAGATGGAGGAATCCCTCCGTCTGCCAGAACGCCAAGTCCTTCGGTTCCATCCGCATCAGATGATCTGCTTTCGAATCCAGTTGGCCAGCAACTCGATGGCGTAGACGATTCCGAAGATGCACAGCACGATGCCCCCCATGACCTCGAACTTGAGTGTCTTGGCCGCGTTGTTGAGCAGGAAACCGATGCCTCCTGCACCGACGATGCCCAGTACGGTCGAGGACCGGAGGCTGATGTCGAGCAGGTACAGCATGTTCCCGACCATGGACGGCAACACCTGTGGTGTCACCCCCACCGCAGCCTCCTGCAGTCGGGTCGAACCGGTGGCGAACACGCCATCACGAGGTCCGGGACGAACCTCTTCGATGTTGTCCGCGAACAGCTTGATCGAGAACCCGATCATTCCTATGGCCAGGGCAATCGATCCCGCGGCCGGACCGAGCCCGATGGCGGCAACGAGAATCACGGCGATGACCAGGTCGGGGGCGGCCCGCAGCAACAGAGCCAGCAGCCTCGTGGAGCGGTAGACGAGCCGGCCCGGCGCAGTGTTCGACGCGGCCAGGAACGACAGGGGCAACGCCACCAGGAGGGCCATGAACGTGGAGGCGAAACCAATCGCGACCGTCTCCACCAGATCGCTGACCACATTGTCGGTCAGCCAGGTCATGTCCTTGGGCACCATCCGCCAGAAGACGCCGGGCAGTTCACCCAGAGAACCGAAGAACTCGCGCAAGGAGACGCCGGGAACGACGAACGACGCCACGAACAGGGCGATGGTTACCCAACCTGCGACGTGCAGCTTGATCCGATCGCGTGTCCAGGGCGCCTCGAGCGGCACGTCCGCCGCAGCAACCACACCGGTTCGCCGCACCGGTGCGGTCGAGCCGTCGGACGATTCGTCCTGTTTGACCTCCGAGCCGAGGATGGCCCGCCGGGCCATGGTCGACACCATTTCCATGCCGATGACCAGCACCACGATCAGCAAGGTGACACCGAGCAGCTCGGGATAACGAAGGTTCCCCTGGTAGCCCCGCATGATGACCCCGATCCCGCCGGCACCGACAAAACCCAGGATCGGTGCGCTTCGGAAATCGATCTCGAGTCGGTACAGCGCCAAGGAAATCGCCGAGGGCGTTATCTGGCTCCATACACCGGTCAGCAGTTCCTGCGTCGACCCGGCACCCGTGGCGATCACTCCTTCCCGTGGTCCGGGGTCGATGTTCTCGATGGCGTCGGCCAGCAGCTTTCCCAACATCCCGATGGAATGGATGCCGATGGCGAGAATGCCCGGGATCACCCCGATGCCGAAGACCCGCACGAACACCAAGGCGAAGACAATGGTCGGTACGGCACGGGTGAAGACGATCACGCCTCTGGCCACCAGCCGGACCGGAGCCAACGGCATGACATTGTTGGCTGCTGCGAAGGCCAGCGGGACAGCAAGGATCATGGCGATGGACGTTCCGGCGAACGCCATGAAGAAGGTGTCGAACACTGCCCGGGTGATCGTTGCCCGATCCTCGGCGGCCAGTCGCGGGGGAAGCATTCGTTCCAGCAGGTTCCGGGTCTCGGGCCAACCATCGATCAGGGCGAAGAGCGACAGGTCGACTCGACGGACACCCCACAACGACAGGACCACGGCTGCTGCGGCCACGAACGCAAGCATCGCTCGACCCATCGTCCACCGGGGCCGAAGGGGGAGTTGGTCGAGGGCCAGGCTCGGGGCCGCAGGCTTGTGCGGGCGGGGCGCCAGCGTTGTCATGAGGTCCGCGGATCGACGCTCGGGGCCCGGGTTCCGTTGTGACCCTGGTACTCGTCTGCCTTCTCGCCCGTAGGGTCGAGGCGTCGATACACCTCCATCACCCGGTCTTCATCGAGGCTCGTATCGACCGGGGAGTCGAGCACGACCTGTCCGTCGCGCAGACCGAGAAGGCGATTGGCCCACCCCAACGCAAGATCGACCTGATGGAGGCTGCAGAGCACCGTGATGTTGTCCTCGATGCAACACTGGAACAGCACTTCCATGACCTGGCCCGAGATCTCGGGATCGAGGGACGCGACCGGCTCGTCGGCCAGCACGATGCGGGGCTTCTGCATCAGCGTCCGAGCAATGGCCACGCGCTGCTGCTGACCACCCGAAAGGGTGTCGGTCCGCTGCCAGGCCCGATCGGCCAGCCCTACCCGGTCGAGTTGCATGATGGCGTCACGGCGCAGCGCCTTCGAATAGCTCGTGGCTCCGAACCGCGGGCCCCGCAACCGTCCCAAGGCGCCACTGAGGACGTTCTCGATGCACGTCAACCGGCCGACCACGTTGAACTGTTGGAAGACGAAGCCGATGTCACGGCGCAACAGCCGAAGGTCCTTGCGACCGGCGTGGCGAACATCGGTGCCCAAGACCTGCACCTCTCCCGACGTCGGCAGGTGCAGACCGTTGAGATGACGCAACAACGTGGACTTGCCGGAACCGGACAGCCCGATGATCACCATGAGTTGGCCCTCGGGCACGCGGAACGACACACCGTCCAGGGCCCGGACCCGACCGTTGTCGAAGGTCTTGACCAGGTCGTCGACTCGAACAACGTCGGGCCGGACCGCAGGGGCGGAATCGCCCGCCCCTGCGGTCACCGTGGTGACGTTGTCGGCCACGGTCATCTCCGAGCTCAGCCGCACTGGCTTGCCTTCGTGGTCTCGCACACCTTCCGGATCCCGTCGTAGAACGAGTCGTCCTTGCCGACGAAACCCCAGGTGTCCTCTTCGTCGGAGAAGCTGCAATCGTTGTCGTCGGCGGTTCCTGTGCAGTAGCCGTTGGCCAGGGCCCAGTCGACATTGATCTTGGTGGTCACGACCTCGACGAAGGCGTCGACGAAACTCTGGGGAAGCGAGTTGCTGATGGCCATCGGTGCGCCGGCGATGGTCTGGCTCTTCCAGATGATCTCCAGGTTGGCTTCGGACTCGTTGACCGTCTCGGTTCCTTCTGCGGTGTCGATGACTCCGGCGATGTCGCCCGAGTCGACCAGCTGTTGAGTGACCATGGAGTCGTAGGCGAACCCGGCATCGCAGTCACCGTTGGCCACCGAGATGGCCGAAGCATCGTGGCCACCGGCGAACGTCGGGTTGATGTCGGTCGACGTCTCCGATGGATCGAGGCCAACCGCCAGGAGGCCCTCCGATGGGAAGAGGAAACCCGAGGTCGAACCCGGATCGACGAAGCAGATGTTCTTGCCCGCGTAGTCCTCGAGCGAAGCGATGCCGGAGCCCGGTTGGGTGATGGCGTAGCTGCGGTAGCCAGGTTCGATGTCCGGGCCGTCGGTCATGACCCCGGCGACCGACACGTCCGCCCCGTTGTTGGTGGCGATCACGTAGGAGAAGCCACCGAACTGGGCGACGTCGACTCGCCCGGCGATGATGCCTTCGATCACGCCGGCGTAATCCGAAGCCTGGAAGAACTCGATCTCCTCCAGCCCCAACTCGTCGATCAGGATGGCCCGGGTGGTCGAGAAGTCGGCCTCCAGTGAGTCGGCTGCCTCGGCCGGAACGGCACCGAAGATGATCGAGGTGGGCCAATCCGCAGGTCGAGCATCCGGTGCTGCTTCCTCCTCGGCCATCTCCTCGTCCCCGGCTGCCTCGTCCCCGGCCTCCTCGGTGCTGGTTTCCGAGGGTACGTCGTCGGTCGCGGCGGCGACGGTCGAACCAGCATTGTCGACCACATCCGTCACGGTCTCGGTCGAATCGCCACAGGCCGCTGCGGTCATGGAGCCCGCAGCCAACAGCGCCACGATCCGAAGCCACTTCTTGGTTTTCATCAGATCCTCTGCCCTTCATCACGACGGTGATGCACACGTCGGTCGACGGTTGCGCCGACGACGAGAACTTACGAGGCGATGCGAAACCCGGACTGAACCTCGAAGGGCAACGGCTTGGCCGTTCGCTGAACTCTTGGCGTCGTGCACATGGCGTCGGCATGAACCGGGTCCACGACTCGAGTGACCGGACCATGACGAGAGGGTGAACGACCTCGGTCGATCGAGCTGTTCAACGGTCGAAAAGGGCCCCGCCCGGGGTCTCACTCGTCAGCTGCCTGCTCGGACCGGCACCGTCGAAACCTTGTTGTCGCCACGCCTCGTAGACGACGATGGCGACGGCATTGGCGAGATTCAGACTCCGATTGTCCGGCCGCATGGGAATGACCAGCAGGCGGTTGGGTTCGATGAGGGCCCCTGCCTGCGGACTGAGGCCGACCCGTTCGGCGCCGAACACCAGCACGTCGTCGGAGCCGAACTCGACGTCGCTGTAGGAACGAGCTCCCCCGGAGGAGAAGCCGTACCAACGCCCTGCGTGGGCCAACGCCACCGACAACGCGGCCAGATCGGGATGCACGCTCACCGCTGCGTACTCGTGATAATCGAGCCCGCCTCTCTTGAGCAGGCGATCATCCAGGTCGAAGCCCAACGGTTCGACCAGGTGCAGGCGGGCTCCGGTATTGGCACACAGCCGGATGATGTTGCCCGTGTTCGGCGCGATCTCCGGGTGGACGAGGACAACGTGCACCGTCGAAGGCTAGGCATCTAACGTCAGCGAATGACCGAAGTACAAATCGACGTCGACCATCTCTTCTCGCTGACGGTTCAGGTCGGTGATCGCACGCACGCAGTGATCCGCAACGGACCGGCCGGAACCCGAATGATCGCACCGGTCACGGGGGGTTCGTTCACCGGACCGAAGGTCTCCGGCACCGTCATCACCCCGGCCGGGGATTGGGTGCACGTGCGGAAGAACCGGACGCTGCAACTCGATGTTCGGCTCCAGCTCGTCACCGACGACGGGGTGCCGATCCTGATGACCTACCAGGGCATCGGCACCGCCAACAGCGACGGCACCACCTCGTTGCGCACCGCTCCGACCTTCGAGACCGGCGACGAGAAGTACAACTGGCTCAACGATATCCAGGCCGTCGGTATCGGCTCCGCCGACGCGGACACGGTGACGTATGAGATCTACGCGCTCAGATGAGACGGTCGAGGACCTGTCGAGTGATCTCGGCGAACTCGGGCCGACAGATCACCAGCCCTCGCACGATCGGCTGCGCCTTGTTGTAGATGATCTCGTTCCCGGACAGATCGCTGACCACGAGGCCCGATGCCTCGGCCACCGCAGCCGGCGCGCAGACATCCCACTCGTAGAGACCGCTGGCATGGACGTAGATGTCGACGGCCCCGCTCACCACCAACATCGCCTTCACGCCAGAAGAGCCGCATGCCGTCAGCTTTCCACCGATGGCCTGAGCAACCTCGCCACCGAAGTAGCCATTCGAGCGGCCGCAGATGACCAACGGCTCGTCCCGATCGGTACGGTCGGCATGGCTCCCCGCGTCGGTCGAGAAGACCTGGTCCAAGCCGGGAACGGCCACCGCCGCCGCCGTTGGGCGCTGATTCTCGACCAGGGCCACGTGGACGGCCCACTCGATCGAGTCCAGGAACGGATAATCGTGAGTTCCGTCGAGCGGGTCGACGATCCACGTTCGTTCCGCCTGCATGCGTCGAGGGTCGTCGGCACCCTCCTCCGACATCACGATGTCATCGGGCCGTTGACGCCGGAGTTCGGCCATCAACAGATCATGGGCCAGTCGGTCACCGGCGTCTCGCAGATCCCAGGGATCGATACGGCCCGGACGTTCGGCTTCGCGCAGTTCGACCAGAGCCCGACCGGCCGCATCGGCGAGATCGGCCGCCAGCCGATGATCGTCGGACTGATCAGGGTTGTGGACGCGGGGGTCGGACAGGTCGCTCGTGCCGACGAAGGGTAGCGACCCGGGTCGTCGACTCGTGCCAACCATGCCGAACCGAACACACTGTGGCTCATGCCTGCCCCCACGCGACGCGATCCCCTGCCTCGGCAACCCGTCGGCCTCGATTGGCCGACGGCGTGGTCTCGCACCGATCCAGCTCCCGACGTCGATTCCCGGCTCCTGTACCAGGCCCTCGATCGCGCCCTGCCCTCCGAACCCGAGACGGCACAGGACCTCGATGCCGAGCTCGATATGACCTTGGCCGTGGCCATCGCACATCGGGGTCGCGTGGTGGCCGAACGCTACGGGCCGACGGCCGGGCCCGATGAGCCGCTGATCTCGTGGTCGATGGCCAAGAGCGTGGTGCACCTCTGGTGTGGCCTGCTGGTCGCTGACGGTCGTCTCGACATCGATGCGCCGGCCGCTGTGGCCGAGTGGGCCGGCGACGAACGATCACGCATCACGATGGGCCACCTGCTGACCATGACCAGCGGCCTCGAGTTCTGTGAGGACTACGTCGACGACGAGACGTCACATGTCATCGAGATGCTGTTCGGTGACGGCAACCAGGACGTGGCCGCCTACGCCCGATCTATGCCTCTGATCCACGAGCCCGGCACTCGTTTCAACTATTCGAGCGGCACCACCAACATCATCGCTCGTCTCTGCGGCGACCTGATCGGCGACCAGGCCTCGGTCGCCGGCTATCTGCAGGAACGCCTGTTCGCACCCCTCGGCATGACCTCGGCCGATCTTCGCTTCGACCCGGCCGGCACCTTCATTGGTTCGTCGTTCCTCTACTGCACGACCCTCGACTTCTTGCGCATCGGGTATCTGGCACTCCGGGACGGCGTGTGGGGAGGCCGACGGCTGCTTCCGGCCGGATGGATCGATCAGGCACGGACCCCGGTCTCGGTGGAGGTCGACGAGGACTTCTGGTACGGAACGCATTGGTGGTTGTGGGGTGACCGGACCGGCGCCTTCGGCGCCCACGGCTACGAGGGCCAGTACACCATCGTGGTACCCGCCCGCGACCTCGTCGTGGTCCGACTCGGCAAGACCCCGTCGGATCGCAAGGCGGCGGTCACCGAGTGGATCGGCGACATGATCGACTGCTTCCCCGAGGCCCCCTGACATGGCCGAGATCCTGCACGGTGACCGCATCGGCGCCAGCGCGACACTGAAGGTGGGTTGCGCCGCCGTCGTCTTCGACGATGATCGCCAGAGCGTTCTGCTGACGCAGCGCACCGACAATGGACTGTGGTGCCTACCCGGGGGCGCCATGGACCCGGGCGAGAGTGCTGCCGAGGCGTGCTGCCGCGAGGTTCGAGAGGAGACCGGGCTGTTGGTGGAGGTGATGCGATTGGTCGGCGTGTACAGCTCGCCCCATCGGGTCACGCGGTACGCCGACGGCAACACCCACCAGGTCGTTGCGCTGTGCTTCGAGGCAACGGTGATCGGCGGCGCGCTCGGTCTCAGCAACGAGACGACCGACGTCGGTTGGTTCACGGCGCCCCAGATGAACGACCTCGAGGTCATGTCCAATCATGACGAACGAGTACGCGATGCCTGGCGCAACGATGTGCGCACGGTCATCGGATGACCGTGCCCCAACCTGTCCCACCTGCCCCGATGACCGGCGTTCGGGCCGCGACCCGAGACACGTTCCGGTCGTTCGGCAACCGGAACTTCCGCTACTTCTTCGCCGGTCAGCTCATCAGCCAGGCCGGCACCTGGATGCAGTCGGTGGCCCTCATCTGGGTCGTCCTCCAGCTGACCGACGATGGCTTTGCCTTGGGTCTCACCACGGCGGCCCAGTTCTTGCCGGTGTTGATCTTCGGGGCCTGGGGCGGTGTGCTGGCCGACCGGGTCGACCGACACCGGTTCATGATCACGACCCAGACCACCTTCACCCTCGTAGCCGGGGTCATCGCCATCCTGATGGTGATCGACCGCCTGACCATGCCGGCGATCTACGTCCTGTCCCTGCTGTACGGGTGCATCACGGCCATCGACAACCCGACGCGACGGACGCTCGTCGTCGATCTGGTCGGCGTCGACGAAGTGCCCAACGCCGTGGCGCTCCATTCGGCGATGATGACGGGTTCACGGGTGATCGGTCCGTCGATCGCCGGTGTGCTGATCACCACCGTCGGCGTGCAGTGGTGCTTCATCGTCAACACCGCCAGCTACTTCGCCGTGATCGGCGCGCTGTTGATGATGGACCGCTCGAAGATCCGTCCCGCTCCTCGGGTCGCGCGAGCCCGCGGACAACTACGCGCCGGCCTTCGCTACGTGTGGTCCCAGTCCGAGCTCCGCAACGCCATCGTGCTCCTCGCCGTGGTCGGCACCTTGGCCTTCGAGTACCAGGTGACCCTACCGCTCCTTGCCGAACGCACCCTGGACGCGGGCGCCGGTGGCTTCACCCTGCTCTATTCGGCCATGAGCTTGGGATCGGTGGTGGGAGCGCTCACCATGGCACGACGCCGCACCGTCGAGTTGGGGTTCCTGGTGCGGGCCGCATGGGCCCTGGTGGCAGCGACCACCGTCTTGTCGTTCGCTCCCAACCTCCCCATGGCAGTGCTGGCCGTCGTTCCCGTCGGCGTGGCCACCATCCTGCTGGTCTCGGGTGCAAACTCGTTGGTGCAGTTGAAGGCGGAACCCACCATGCGGGGCCGGGCGCTGGCCCTGACCACGGTGGTCTTCCTCGGGTCGACACCGATCGGCGGGCCGATCGCCGGATTCGTGTCCGAACACGTCGGTGCTCGGGCCGGCCTGATGCTGGGGGGTCGGGACGGCTGCGGTCGTGCTCTGGGTCGGCCGCTCCATGGCTCGGGCCGACGCAGGTCTCCCGAACCCGCTTTCCGATCCTGTGATCAGGCCTGCAGGAAGCGAAGCAACGCCTGGTTGAAGGCCTCGGGCTGTTCGAAATAGGGCGAATGGCCGGCATCGGCGATCTCGACGAACGTGGCCGAGGTCAGAAGCTGGGCCATGTTCCGAAGCGGACCGGGCGGAAAGATCGGATCACTGTCGCCGGCCAGCACCAGCACCGGAACGCCGAGAGCCGAGACTTCCTCAGGAGTGTGGATCGTCTCGCTCAGGACCGTGCCGATTTCCTGCAGGGGTGGCGTGTGGAAGGTCCCGAGCTGCTGGTAGAGGAAGCCTCGGGTCGTATCGGCTCGGCCGGCGGCGATCGTCGCACCCACCTGGGCGGGACCTCCACCGCCGGCCAGGCCACCGCGGCGTCCGAACTCGACCATGGCTTCCCGCAATTCGTCGGTGAAGAGCGACCCGATGGTGTCACACAGAGCGAGCGAACGCGTGCGCTCGGGACGGCTCAGGGCGAACTCGGTGACGTACCATCCGCCCATCGACTGCCCAACCAGATGCACGGGCTCGCTGATCTGGAGTGCATCGAGGACCGCCTCGAGGTCGGACGCGGCCTCGGTGGCCCCCAGGGCACCCGATCGGTAGGTGCTGTTGCCGAACCCTCTGCTGTCCCACGTGACCACGCCGAAGCCGGCGTCGAGAAGGGCCGGCACCTGTTGGAACCACACGGCATGGCTTCCCCCTGCCCCATGGGTCAGCACGACGACGGGTTGCTCGATGTTCGGATGCCCATCCGATGTCGGCACCGCCGAGTACTCCCAGTAGATGTCCTCGCCGCCCGAGGCAACGATACCGGTGGTCCAGGTGGCGGCCATCACACGGCCGGTCCGGCCACGATGCCCTTGTCGTGGAGCAGGCCGACCTCGTGTTGGCTCATGCCGAGCTCCTCCATCAGGATCTCGTCGGTGTGCTGACCGAGTTTGGGTGCCGGGGCCGGTTGATGTCGATCGATCTCATGGAAGTTGAGCGGCGTTCGGGGCGCCAGCACCCGACCGACGCCGGGCTGGTCGACCATCGCGAACATGGGATTGGCCGTCGAACAACGAGGGTCCTCCTCGACCAGCTGGAGGAACGACTGATAGGGGCCCCAGCACACACCGAAGTCGTCGAAGATCGTCCGCAGGTCGGCCAGATCGTGGCGAGCGATGAACGGAGCGATGAAGGCGGCGACTGCATCGCGCGCTTCGTACCGATCGCCCTCCTTGCTCAGGTCGAGGCCCAGCGCTTTCTCGATGACGGGAAGGTGTTCGGTGATCTGGGTCGCGTCGACCAGACTCTTCCACTGCCGGCCGCTGATGGCGACGACCATCACCCGCCGGCCGTCGCGGGTCGGAAAGTCTCGACCGAAGGCTCCGTAGAGATCGTTACCGACCGACACCCGGTCCTCCCGCAGCAGCTGGGCCTGGGCCAGATAGCCGAGGTTGGAGACCATGGCGAACGCCACATCGGTCAACGACACCTTCACCAGCTGACCGACCCCGGTGCGGGTCCGATATCGCTCGGCGGACAGAAGCCCCAGAGCCGCCGTCAGTCCGGTCGCGGTGTCCCACGCCGGCAACACGTGGTTCGTCGGCATACTCGATCCGCTCGGTCCGGTCGCCATGGCGAACCCCGAAGCCGGGTTGACGGTGTAGTCGACAGCTGTCGACTCGTCCGGGTTCCCGATGATGTTGACGTAGATCAGATCCTCACGTTCGGCCCGGAGCGCCTCGTCGCTCAACCAACCCCCCTCGGGGAAGTTCGACAGGAAGATGCCGCAGTCCGGTCCAGGAGCCGTGATCAGGTTGACGATGAGCTCGCGCCCCTCGGGGCTGCGCAGATCGACCTGGATCGACCGTTTGGCCTTGTTGAGCCCGGTCCAGAAGAGACTGACACCCTCGTGGGTGACCGGCCAACGATTGAAGTCCAGCCCTCCCCCGATGTTGTCGAACCGGATGACATCGGCGCCGAGTTGGGCCAGGGTCATGCCACCCAGCGGAGCGGCCACGAACGCCGACCCTTCAACGATACGGAGTCCTTCGAGCACGGGAGTCATGGAGTTACCTTCTGTCGAGCTTCCATTTGGAATGGCACCGACGCTAGCGACAGACTGCTCCTCGTGCCGAGCCGACCATTGCATCCCCGACTGATGAGGGTCGGGCCACCACCGGTGCTGCTCGGCCAGCGCTGCCAAGACTGCGGACGCGTGGCCTTCCCTCCCGACCCCTACGGCTGTGAGCAGTGTGGGGCGACTCCCGACCGACTGGCATCGGTCGATCTGGCGGCCCGGGGCCGCATCCGGGCCGTGGCCACGGTGCACCGCCACCATCACCCCGAGCCCGCGACCCCGTTCACGGTCGCAACGGTCGTGCTCGACGATGGTCCGATGTTGAAAGCCGTACTGGTCGCCAATGCCGATGACCGAGCCGTTGGTGCCACCGTTCGGGGGATGACGGTTCCGGTTTCCGGCCGACTCGACCGTCCCGACGACGACTCGACCGACGACTCGACCGATGGTGACCGCGTCGACCTCCGCTTCGAGATCGTGCCCGAAGGCGATGCGGCCACGCCTCCATCTGTTGGAACGCCTCCCGCTGCTGGGATGACTTCATGAGCCGCAACCTGCTGTCGGAACGGGCGACCTATGTCGTCGGCATCGGTCTGCATCCCTATCAGCGGCGCTCGGCAACGACCTACGTCACGCTCGGATTGACCGCAGCGCGCCAAGCGCTTGCCGATGCCGGCATTGCCTGGACCGACGTGGACGCTGCCTACACCGGCACCGCGCTCCTCGGTATGGGCGCCAGCCGGATCATGCTCAGCCGTCTCGGCTCGACCGGCATCCCCATGACCCAGGTGGAGAACGCCTCGGCATCGGGATCGAGCGCAGTCGCCCAGGCCTGTCTCGACGTGGCTTCGGGACGCTCCGATGTCGTGCTGGCTCTCGGGGTGGACAAGCCCCGAGGCGGACTCGGTGCCGCCCCGGGCAGTGCCGGCATCGAGAATCTCGAAGGTGGCACCGTCGTCCCCTTCACCCATTTCGCCCTGCTGGCGTCGGAGTACATGACCGCCCACGGGATCACGGCCGAACAGGTGGCACGGGTGGCGCTCAAGAATCATCGCAACGGTGCCAACAATCCGAACGCGCAACGGCAGAAGCAACGAACCCTCGACGAGATCCTGTCCGAACCCATCTCGGGATCGATGACCCGGCTGCAGTGCTGCCCGGTCGGTGAAGGGTCGGCGGCCGTGATCGTCGCGTCAGGGGACGCCATTGATCGCCTGGGTCTGGACCGGTCCCGGGCCGTCCGAATTCTCTCGTCGACCACCCGTACCGAACGACTGTACGGGCCGGGCGAAGGCATCGATGCCGCGCTCACGGCCGAGACGGCGGCCCTGGCCTTCGACCAGGCCTCGATCGCCCCGACCGACATCGATGTCCTCGAGGTCCACGATGCGTTCAGTATCGAGGAGCTCCTCTATACCGAAGCGCTCGGGTTGTGTCAGCCGGGCGAAGCGGCATCCCTTGTCGAGTCCGGTGCATTCGACCTCGGAGGTCGCTGTGCCGTCAGCCCTTCGGGCGGACTCCTGGCCATGGGTCACCCGATCGGTCCGACCGGGACCGGACAGGTCGCCGAGATCACCCGCCAGCTCCGAGGCGAGGCGGGAATCCGTCAGCAGCCGCACGCCCGCACCGGGCTGGCCCACATGGTGGGTATCGGCGCCGTCTGCGTGGTGCACGTCCTGCAGAAGCAGTGAAACGCACCGAATGAGACACACCGAGTGAGACGACCAACGA
>CALACD010000471.1 GCA_937890445.1 uncultured Acidimicrobiia bacterium
CTGTGGCTGCCGGTGGCGATCACCTTCATCGTGCAGGTGCCGATCGCGGTGATGGCGAGGGTCTCGGGCCTCACTGCTCGATGCCCGCTTCTCGGGAGTGACGGATCGTCGGTAGTCTGAGGGAATGGAACTCGTGGACCGGTACGGGCGTGTGCACACCGACTTGCGGATTTCGGTGACCGATCGTTGCAACTTCCGTTGTACCTATTGCATGCCGGCCGAGGGTATGGACTGGTTGAACCGCACCGATCTGTTGACCTTCGAGGAGATCGAACGAGTGGCCCGGGTGCTGGTCGAACAGGGCGGGGTTCGCTCGATCCGATTGACCGGGGGAGAGCCGACGGTGCGGGCCCGGTTGCCGGTGTTGGTCGAGAAGTTGTCGGCGCTCGACATCGACCTGGCCATGACGACCAATGGTGCCACGCTCGGCCTGGTCGCCCACGATCTTCGTGCTGCAGGGCTCGACCGCATCAACGTCAGTCTCGACACCCTTGATCGGAATCGGTTCATCGAGCTGACCAAGCGGGACGAGTTGGCCAACGTGCTCGAAGGCATCGACGCTGCCCTGTCGGCCGGTTTCGATCGGGTCAAGGTGAACGCGGTACTGATGCGGGGCATCAACGACGACGAGATCGTGGATTTCCTGACCCTGGGTCGAACCAAGAACATCACCGTCCGCTTCATCGAATTCATGCCGCTGGATGCTCAGGGAGAGTGGTCCAACGACAGTGTCGTCACCTATGACGAGATTCTTGCCCGTGCCGCCGAGCGCTTTGCCTTTGCGCCGATCTCGCGGGGGTCGTCGCCCGCCGAGCGGTTCCAATACCTCGACCTGCCCGAGGGGGCACCGGGAGGCGAATTCGGCGTGATCGCCAGTGTCACCGAACCGTTCTGCGGAAGCTGCGACCGTATGCGCCTGAGTGCCGATGGTCAGCTCCGGAACTGTCTGTTCGGACTTGATCATGTGGACTTGCGGCAGATCCTGCGTTCCGGCGGATCGGACGCGGACCTTCTTGCCGCCGTTGCCGGCGAGGTCGATCGGAAATGGGCCGGTCACAGCATCAACCAGGTGCATTTCATCAAACCGAGCAAGGGAATGAGTCAGCTCGGCGGCTGAGCCGATGGGCGGTGGGTAACCGACTAGGATCCGATCGTGCCAGAACAGCGCTTGACCCATCTCGACCCGCTCGGCAACGCCCGGATGGTCGATGTCTCACCCAAGGACGTGACCGCACGACGGGCGGTGGCCCAGGGGCGGGTGTACATGACGCCCGAGACCACGGCGCTCGTTGCCGAACGAGCAGTGTCGAAGGGTGACGTCCTGGCGGTGGCTCGCGTCGCCGGCATCCAGGCCGCCAAACGCACGTCCGATCTCCTGCCGTTGTGCCATCAGGTGGTGATCGGGTCGGTCCTCATCAATTTCGAGATCGGTGATGCGCACATCGACATCGAGACCGAGGTCAACACGGTCGATCGCACCGGCGTGGAGATGGAGGCGCTGACGGCGTGTTCGGTGGCGGCGCTGACCATCTACGACATGTGCAAGTCGGCCGACAAGTCCATGACCATCGGTGAGATCGTGTTGGCCGAAAAGACCGGCGGGAAGTCCGGGCCCTATCGGCGGAGCGAGGCGATGGGCGCTCGCGACGGTCAGGAATGATGGACCCGGTGTGGTTGTCGCCCACGCTCGGTCGTAGTACGGTCCACGCCGTGGAGAGGTCAGCCGCCCGCTGGTTGGCCTTGGGTAGAGAACTGAGGGTTACCGTATGAACCTTGTCCAGACGCTCGCTCTTGTTGGTCTTGCGGCGGTTTGGGCCTGGGTATTGGGGCGTCCGTTGCTTCAGAACATGTTCAACGCCGCTCGTCGAGATCCTGTGGGCCACTTCAAACGACAGCAGTCGGTCCTGGGCAATGCCCCGGTGCGCTCCCTCGCCCATTCGACGGGTGTCAATCAGAGTTGGGGCCGTCAGCCGGCGAGCAAGCGTCGCCTGCAGTTGATGCTTGCTCTGGTCATCGCCACCGTGGTCGCTGCGGTGCTGGCAGTTGTTCTCCGCGGAATCTTCGTCTGGCAGCTGTCGCTGCTGTTCGTGTTGCTCCTCGCCTACGTGCTCCTGGCTGCTCGTGCCGGCGCTCGAGAACTCGAGCGGGGCTCCAAGGTGACGTACCTGCACTCGACATCGGAACGTCGGCCGGTGCAGATCCAGGCCGTGGGCGAACGCTGATCGTTCCTGGCACGATAGGATCGCACTCCCTTCGGGGCTGTAGCTCAGCTGGCTAGAGCGCCTCGGTCGCATCGAGGAGGCCAGGGGTTCGACTCCCCTCAGCTCCACCCCTGGAAACCCCTGGTCAACGGTCGAACCGTCGGATCGGGGGTTTCTTTCGTTCCGGTGTCACAGCCCGAGGACCCGGGCCGCGTTGTCGTACAGGTACGCCCGCTCGATACTGGCCGGCAGGTTCCAGCTCGACACGATCTCTCGGAGATCGGTCAACGGTCCACAGTTCGGATAGACGCTTCCGAACAGGATCTGCTCGGCTCCGTGCCGCTTGAGCGAATGTACGTAGTCGCCCGAGCCCGGAAAGTCGTAGTGCAGGTACTGCCCGGGGACGGTGAACACGTTCGGCTGTTTGTAGAGCAGCCCGATGGTTTCACGGACATAGGGCCAACCGCCGTGCTGAATGACGATGGTCAGGTCGGGAAAGTCGGTTGCGACGTGGTCGACGTACTCCGGCCGGCAGTCATCCATGTAGGGCCCCAGGAGGCAGCTCTGGGTCGTTGTCACCAACAGGCCGCCGGCCCGGGCCTCCTCGTACAAGGGATAGAGGGCCCGGTCGTGGAACTGCCGCCGGATCGTGGCTGTCGAGGGGTCGATGGTGACGCCCTTGATTCCGGCCTCGGCCATGGACCGAATCTCCCGCGCCGCAGCCGGTACATCCGACGGCTCGACCGATCCGAAGCCGATGAACCGGTCGGGGTGCTCGGCCACCAAGGGATCCACACTGGCTTGGCCCTTCGGGTCGAGCCCACGGATGTTGGTCGGCCCCGGTACACCGATGACGCCGATGGCGATTCCCGCTGCGTCCATCTCGCGGAACATCAGCTCGGCCGACTGTTGCTGGAACGAGGGGCAGGGCTCGAGGAACATGCGCTCGAGGTAGTGGAAGGTGGTGTCGCGGGTCCAGCTCTGCGAGCCGACCGGCCGGAACCGGAAGTCGATCACATCGTTCATGGCCGTCACTGTAGGTCGGCCGCCGGCCACGGCTGATGGTCAGAACAGGTCGAAGTACTCGCGCTGTTCCCAGTCGGTGACGGCAGCATTGAAGCGGTTCCACTCGCTGCCCTTGAGTGTGACCAGATAGTCGACGACACCGTCACCGAGCACGTCGCGGAACAGGGGACTTGCATCGAACGCGGCAATGGCATCACCGAGGGTTCGAGGCAACGGCGGACCGCCTTCGGGTTCGTACGGTGATTCGGTCGGAGGGGGAGGCGTGCGGTTGTGCTCGATCCCATCGAGCCCGCTGAAGATCTGCGAGGCGACCAGGAGGTAGGGGTTGGCGGCCGGATCGCCGACGCGGTTCTCCACCCGGGTCGCGGGGTCGCCCGGCCCGCCGATGACCCGCAACATGGCACCTCGGTGATCGCGACTCCACGAGACGCGGTCAGGCGTGATGGCGCGAGGGCGATACCGCTTGTACCCCGTGACGGTCGGGGTGGTGAGCAGACATGCGGCCGACGCGTGGTGGAGCAACCCGGCTACGTAGTTCCGACCGAGATCAGACAGCAGTCGGGTTGCATCGGTGGGCGTGAATGCGCTGGACCGGGTCGAATCGGCACAGGAGGCGAGCGATTGGTGCAGGTGCCAACCGCTCGGAAAACTCTCGCCATCGACGCGCGGTCGGCTCATGAACGAGGCTCGGAATCCTGTGCGACGGGCGATGTGGCGGATTGCGGTGCGCACCAACATGGCTTGGTCGGCGACATCGAGCCCTACGGTCGGCGCGAACGTCATCTCGATCTGGCTCGGACCGAGTTCGGCTTCGATGGTCACCGGTGGCAGTCCCATCGACACGAGGCCTCGGCGGATCGGTTCGATCGCAGGCTCGATGCGATCGAGCGTGCCCTCGCCCAACAGGTCCCATCCGGGGTGGCTGTGTGTCAGTTGACCCCCGGCGTCGACTGCGTAGAGATGGAACTCGAGTTCGAGTCCGGCGATGAACGTCAACTGATGCGCGTCGAGTCGCTCGACGGCGCGAGCGCAGATCCCGCGGGTCGAGTGGGGAATCGCTTGCCCGCTGTCGGACTCGAGGTCGCTGAGCACGATGGCGGTGCCGTCGGCCCACGGAAGCTGCCGAAGTGTCGACGGATCGGGGCGCATGACCACGTTGCGGGCGCCAACGAGCGCATCGAGCGTCGCGTCGCCGGAAGGCTTCCACAGATCGATGGCGTAGGTGTTGCCCGTGTCCTTGTGCAACAGCGATCCGGGGACCCCGATGCCGTGTTCGAACGCTCGCTCCATGGATGTCGCTGCCACTGTCTTGCCACGAAGCAACCCGTGTTGATCGGCGAACACGACGCGCACGCTGTGGATGTCGTGGCGCCTGATCTGTTCGAGCGCTTCCTCGACCCGAAGATCGGTCACTCGAACGAGATGGGCGGGGCCCACGAAGAGGTCGCGCGGCGGATGGTTTCGAGCTCGCGCCACGCCGTGTCGAAGTCATCGCCCGTCGTGACGGCGTCGATCGCGATCGGTCCTTCGACTCGAGTGTTGCGCCCGACCAGCCGATCGGCCGACGGATCCTCGGCCGCAGCGAGGAACATGCGGCGGTGCATGCGGATGCCGACATCGCTCGGGCTCAGGTGCTCGCGTCGGCGATCGTAGATCTCTCCCTGGGACTCGACCGCCCACTGATCGTGCACGTTGATGTCTCGACCCATACCGGTGTAGGACGACGTGCGCTGCTCCTGGGGATCGAACCCCCAGTTGTTGAAGCGACCGTTGCGTGGACGATAATCGCCCAGGGTGACCTGCGAGATGCGTTGGTCGCGCATGGTTCGGCCATCGACCTCGGCCCCGTAGCTGACGAACACCGAATACCAGTAGCTGCGGCGATCATCGATCGGCACATGCCACTGGGTGATGCTCATCTCGCGGCTCATGGCGATCGTGATGGCGTTCGGGAAGATGCAGTTGGAGAGGCGTACGTGGGTGAACTGATCGCGAACGTTCCGGGTCGTTCGCAGTCGGAAGCCGTAGGGCATGGGTTCGGCCTCGATCGTGGGCGCCGAGGCCTCGCGCATCAACTTGGTCATCGTCATGCCGGTGTCGGCCACGAGATCGCGGAACTGCTGGCCGTACTCCTCGGAATCATTGTCGAGGACACGGTGCAGGAACTGGGCGTGGGCCGGGTCGATACCGACCTCGTGCGATTGCAGCCAGTTGCAGTTCCACATGCCCTTGAACGCGAACACGTGCGACCGGGGTGCCACGAAGGAGTCGAGACCGGGTAGATCGGGCGGTTCCCCTTCACCCAAGTAGGCCCAGACGATGCCGTTGTGCTCGCGCACTGGATAGCTGAGGTTCCTCACGCGCGAGCAGAACTC
Organism: uncultured Acidimicrobiia bacterium; assembly: GCA_937890445.1. Classification (GTDB taxonomy): domain Bacteria; phylum Actinomycetota; class Acidimicrobiia; order Acidimicrobiales; family SZUA-35; genus JAHECQ01. The sequence goes on from CALACD010000471.1 coordinate 5,603, forward strand.
GCTGGTCGCCGGTTCGGCTGGAGTCTCGAGGCATCGTCCCGAGACATCGAACAGCCATCCGTGGAACGGACACCTCAACCCGCCGTCCTCGAGGCGTCCGAAGCTCAGATCGACACCGCGGTGCGGGCACGGTCGACCGATCAGGCCCAGATCGCCCTGCTCGTCGCGGAACAAGACGAGTTCCTCGTTCATCAGCGTGACCGGTACGACCGGACGATCGTCGTTGAGTTCTTCGGTCAATGCAGCCGGCTGCCAGTACTGGCGCAGCACGTGACCTCCCGGCGTTCCGGGCCCTGATTCGGTGAGAACTCGGTTCACATCGGGACTGACCATCAGATCTATCATGCCACGATGGCCGACTCCGACAGAAGCGACGCCGCGGCTGGCAACGACGGTGTGGTCTGGTGGTCGGCATCGGCAACGGCCGCTCGGGTGGCGGCGCGAAGCGTCACTGCCGTCGAGGTGATCGATGCCCACCTGGCCCGTGTCGCCGCCGTCAATGGCGAGATCAACGCCATCACCCGGATCAACCCACACGCTCGGGCCGAGGCCGAGGCCGTCGACTTGGCTGTCGCCAACGGCGGTGAGCTGGCGCTTGCCGGCGTCCCCGTGACCATCAAGGACAACGTCGACGTCGCCGGCCAATCGACACCGAACGGCGTACCGGCATTCGATGTCAATGTTGCCTCCAGCGACGCTCCACTGGTCGCCAGTCTGCGCGCCGCCGGCGCTGTCATCCTGGGTCGGACCAACGCCCCGGAGTTCTCGTGGCGCTGGCACACGGACAATCCACTGTTCGGACCGACGCGCAATCCCTGGGATGCACAGCTCACCCCCGGCGGGTCGAGCGGGGGCGCCAGTGCCGCATTGGCCGCCGGGCTCGGCTGTCTGGCCCAGGGCAACGACGCCGGCGGATCGGTCCGTTGGCCCGCCACTTGTACGGGTGTGTCGGCGCTTCGGCCGACGATCGGCAGAATCGCCAGTCACAATGTGACTGCGGCCGGTGAACGGCCGTGGGGCATCGAGCTTGCGGCTGTCCAAGGCCCCATGGCGAGGTCGGCGGCCGATTGTCGAGCAATGTTCGAGGTGATGACGGCATCGACGTGGCGAGATCCTTCCTTCGTTCCCGCCCCCTTCGATCGACATCACCAGAAGCGGGTTGGTTGGCACCTGGGGGCGGGTGTCGAGCCCCACCCCGACGTCGTCGGTGCTGTCGAGTCGGCCTGCACCGCATTGGCCGATCAAGGCTGGACGGTCGAGCCGGTCACGGTCCCTGATCTGGAGGCATCGGCCCGCGACTGGGCGACGCTGATCAACACCGACTTCCACGTCACGAATCGCTCGAGCATGGTCGAACTCGGTTCCCCAGGGATCGCTGCCATGCTCGACGTCTTCGATCGAAGGGGACCCGCAGCCGATCTCGCAGAGATGTATCAGCTGCTTGCTCGACGGGCAGCCCAGTTGCGTGCATGGCAGCGCCTGCTGGTCGAAGACGTCGACGTCGTGGTCCTCCCGGTGGCGATGGAGCCGGCATGGCCGGCAGGTGACGACCTGACATCGCTCGCCCGTCTCGAGGAGATCTTTGTCGCCAACACGCCGTTGGTGGCGTTCAATTTCCTCGGATTGCCCGTCGCAGCTCAGCCTACGGGCGTGGTGCGGGGGCGGCCGACGGGAGTACAGATCGTGGCTCGTCGCTTCGCCGAGCACGTGGCGCTCGACGCGGCCGAGGCGATCGAATCCGCGCTGGGTCACTTCCGGGCTCCGACCGCGATCTGAAGACACCAGGGCCGGACGGTACGGCTGGACTGCAGAGTGAGGGGCCTCGGGCCCCGAGACCCGATGGATCGAGTCCACGAGGTTGTCGGGGCCGACCGAGCGCGAGCTACGGTCTCGGCGTGGGAACCTCGTGGACCGCACCTATCGAGAGCGGGAGTAGAACGCATGGCAGAGATCGTCCTGGCCGTCGCCGCCAGTCATGCTCCAGGCCTGGCTGGGTTGTACGAGGGTGCCCCCGAACGAACCAAGGCCGATGTCGACCAGATGTACGGAGCTCTCGAGGCCGAGATCTCGGCCGCCGAGCTCGATGCCCTGATCCTGATCGGCAACGATCATCTGGCGAACTCCAAGGTGCTGGAGTATCCGGACTTCCTGGTCGGCATGGCCAAGGAGCACACCGGACCGTTCGAGTGGTTCAAGCCTTGGCTGAACTGCCGGGACTACTCGCTGCCCGGAAGGCCGGACGTGGCCGAGGCCTTGCTCGCCGGTATGGCGAAGCGAGGCATCAAGTTCTTCGGGCGTCGGCAGAATCTTCGCTTCGATGACAACCTGTCGATACCGACCGTGCTCTGCAATCTCGACACCCATGGGGTCCCGGTGGTTCCGATTCTGCAGAACTGCACCGTGCCACCGATCCCCGATCAGCGCGACTGCTACGCCGTCGGCCAGGCACTGGGCGATCTCATCGAGAACGATCTGCCCGATGGTATGCGGGTCGGTCTGTTCGGGTCGGGTGGTCTCTCCCACGAGCCGGGAGGCAAACGGTACTTCTTCATCGACCAGGATTTCGACGACTGGTTCCTCGGCCTGCTCGAACATGGTGACCACGAGAAACTGTTGAACGAGGTGACCCCGGAACGGATGGAACGATCGGGCGAGGGTGGTACCGCCGAACTCTTCGCATGGTTCGTCGTTCTCGGAGCAATCGGGGGCCGTTCCTGCAGGCGGCTCGGCTACACCGCGTACGACAATTTCAAGTGTGGTGTCGGTGCCGTTCGGTGGGAAATGAGCGACTGATGGGGCTGGAAGCGTTCAATCCGAACCTCGTCTGCCACGAGCTGATCCAGGATCTGAAGTGGGACGCCGATCTGCGGGCCGAGTTCGAGAACGACCCGGCGTCGGTGCTCGATCGTTATCCACTGGCTCCCGACGAGCGATCGGCCATCGATGCCGGTGACTTCCGGGCCCTGTACGACATGGGTCTCCACCCGTACCTCGGAGGCCAGTTCGCACGGCTCATGTACGGGAACGCGGCGGGACCGGCGGCGACCAGGGCGGTCAATCGATTGGTGGCGTCGCTCACCGGAGAAGAGCGTAACGACGACCGGACGACGACCTAGCCGGTGGCAGTTCATCAACTCCCGGCCAATCAATCGACCGTCCGCGTCGGTGTCATCGATGCTGCTCATCGGCCGGTACTCGCCGTCGCCGATGGTGACGAGGTCGTGATGCAGACCTGGAGTCACTGGGGCGGTCAGGTCATCCCCGGTATGGGCATGGCCGAGCTTCTGACCCTGCGGGAGCAGGCACCGTCGGGCCCTCATTCGATCACCGGACCGATCGAGGTGGCTGGTGCGGCCCCCGGTGACGTGTTGCAGGTCGACGTGCTCGACCTTGTCCCGGGCGAGTGGGGCTTCAACCTGGCCCTGCCGAGCCCGTTGGGACGAGGCGTGTTGGCGGAGGAGTTTCCCCACGGGTCGTTACGGCATTTCCGACTCGATCGAGAAGCGCTCACCACCGAGCTCTTGGCCGGCATCCCGCTGCCCCTCACTCCGTTTCTCGGCATCATGGGCGTCGCACCGCCCGACGATGGGCCGCATTCGTCGGTACCTCCCGGGCCCTTCGGCGGCAATCTCGACTTGCGTGACCTGGTGGTCGGATCCTCGTTGTTCCTGCCGGTCTTCCGTCCCGGCGCCGGCTTCTACGCCGGTGACGGTCACGCAGCCCAGGGCGACGGCGAGGTCAATCAGACCGCCATCGAAACCTCGATGGATCGGGCTCATCTCCGGTTCGTGCTCCATGCTGCGGCCGACGTTCCGGCGGTGCTGCGAATGCCATGGGCGCAAACCGCGACCCATCTCGTGGCTCTCGGACTCGACGAGGATCTCGACGTCGCAGTTCGCAACGCGGTCGAAGCGTTGGTTCGTCAACTCACCGAGAGATTCTCGATCGCCGGTGATGACGCGTACGCCTTGGCCTCGTTGGCTGCCGACGTCGAGGTGACACAGGCCGTCAACCGAGTGAAGGGCGCACACGCCCGCCTGGCTTGGAGCCATCTCGGTTTGGATGGTCCTCCCGTTCTGACCGCAGCGAACTGACCAGTCCAGTCCGTGATCTACAATTCGGCCCGTAGCCACTGGGTGGCTTGCGTCATCAGTTGCCGGCTGGGTTCGGCCCGATGAGCCCAACCGAAGAACCCGTGGCTGGCACCGGCGTAGCGGACCGCGGCGGCTCGAACCCCGGCAGCGGCCAGCTTGTCGGCGTAGGCCTCACCCTCGTCTCGGAGCGGATCGAGTTCGGCGGTGACCACCAACGTCGGCGGCAGACCGGAGAAATCTTCGGCATGCGTCGGTGAGAGCCGCCAGTCTCTTGCGTCATGGTCCGACTGGTAGTGGCGGTAGAACCACCGCATCTCGTCCCGGGAGAGGAAGGGTCCGTCGGCGTTCTCTTCATAGGACGCGGAGGTCATCTCGGCATCGATCGCCGGATAGACCAAGAGCTGGGCCCGAATGCCCGGGCCGCTGCGATGGCGACATTCGAGCGCGACTGCGGCGGCAAGGTTGCCTCCGGCCGAGTCGCCGACCAGCCCGACGCGTGTGGGGTCGATCACGAGGCCCGTTCCGTCTTCGAGCAGGTGTCGGGTCACCGCCACGGCATCGTCGTAGGCTGCGGGGAACGGGTGCTCGGGTGCACGTCGGTACTCGACATTGAACACGGTCGCCCCCGAGCCGTCCGCCAGTTGTCTGCACTGCCGGTCGTGGGTCTCGATGCTGCCCAGTACCCAGCCGCCCCCGTGGAAGTAGACAACCGACGCGCCAGTGGCCGAGGCCGGTCGGTAGCGGCGTACTGGGACGCCGGCAATCTGCACGTCGGTGATCTCGGCCATGTCCGGTCCAGGAGGGCCGGAAGTCGCTCCCTCGAAATGTCGTACGCGTGCTTCGTCGACCGGCATGGTCGAGAACCGGGCCCCGTCGCGACCATCGAGGATCTGCTGAATGTCGGGGTGGACGGTCATGTGATCCACCGTAGCCGCCTTCGATGAACCGGCTTCAGACGAGGGCAATGGGTCGCAGTGGCGATCCCGTTGCGCCCACGATCGGGAGGGGGAGTGCAATGAAGGTGAACGACCTGACACCGGTCACAGCGAGTTCGTCGAGGTTGAGGTTCTCGATGATGTAGATGGCGTTGTCAACCAACAACAGGGCATGCACAGAATCGCCGGGGCTCGGAATGCACTCGAATGCCGGAGTGTCGGTTCCTGCCGCCTGGACCTGGTGATCGATCAGCCAGTGCGCCGCCGTTTCCTCGGGTCCTGGCCATCCACGTCCTGCGTTGTTGAAACGGGCCGGATCGTCCCAGAATCTCGCCCAGCCGGTTCTGATGAGGACAACGTCTCCGGGTGTGATGTCCAACCCCGCGGCGACGGTCTCCAGTTCGTCGCCGGTGATGGGCTCGGCGGCATCGAGGTTGTCGACGCCTCGGTGGCCGGCGATGTCCAGCAGAACGGCATGTGCCACCAAGGGAGGAATCTGCGCAGCATCGAGGGACGTCAGGCCGTTCGCCGTCTCGATCTGGTCGGCCGGGCACCCTCCGTGCAACAGGCCGTTGCGACTGAAATGACCCAGTGCATCGATATGGGTCGCGACATGGGTCGAGGTGACCAGCTGTTCGTTGGCAAAGCTCGAACCACCGGCTCGCGGGGTCGGATGTGAATCGCCTTGGCGACGGTGAAGGGTGATGCTGTAGGGCGGGTGGGGTCCGTACACGGGCATGGATGGTGTGAGTTGATGAGACAATTCCACCAAGCGACCGGTCAATGATCCGAACAAACGATCCACTTCGAGCAACATCCGGGACGTTCTAGCAGAGAACGGTGCCGCCCCAAAGAGGCTCGCCCTCTTCGGAGTTGCAGAGTGATCTCATCGGGCTGCGATACTTCTGATCATGCTCATTCGGCCTCATGACAAGGGCGTGACCCCCGACGGAACCCTCGACGAGGCTCGGTGGCGAGGGTTCGTGCAGTCACAGGGTTTCGGTCATCTGGTGGCCAGTGGTCGCGACCGCGACCTTCCGGTTGTCGTGCCGACGCAGTTCCTGCTGGAGGAGGACAAGGTCGTCCTGCACCTGGCGAGGCCGAATCCGATCTTCGAGCCGCTCGTCGAGAACCCTCGGTGCGTGTTGAGTGTGGCTGGTGACTGGGCCTACATCCGAGGAGCCTGGAAGGCCATCGGCGAGGAGGATCCCCGGTGGGGCATCCCCACGACCTACTACGGCGCCGTCCAACTGTGCTGCACGGCCACCATCGTGGATGAACCGGAGAACGTGGCCGCCATCCTCGCTCGACAGCTCGGCTCGTTGGAGCCCGACGGGGATTATGTCGACCCGGCCGAACAGGTGTCCAGCCTTCGTGCGATCCGAGCCATCGAACTCGCGGTCGATGACGTGCGGGCGAAGTTCAAGTACGGGGGCAACGTCGACGACGAGCATCGGGCCCACGTGGCTGCTCGTCTGCTGGAACGCGACGACCCAGGAGACCGGGCTGCGGCGTCGCACATGAAGACTTCGGAGTCCTGAGGTTCGAGGGCAACAACCCCCAGATGCAGGCTTCGGGAAAGCCGCCCAGGCAACGGTGCGGCGGCGGTGTCACCTGGGCGGCCGACGAGAAGCATGGCGGGTAATTCGCTTGGACGTTGTCCGAACATCAGGCGTGCGGCCGACCTGAGTTGTTCCGCCCATACAGCGAGTCTGCGAACGAGCCGAAGGAGATGGCATGAGACCGCCGCTTCGAATCCTTCGCCTGGAGCGGCGACGCACGGTCCGTCACCCCGTGGACCGAACGCGGGAGGAAGTCGTGGCGTGGTCGGTTGCGATCCTGAGCAGCAGCGCACTGTGCGTCTCGCTCCTGATGCAGTTCGGCTAACCCAGGTTTGACGGCCGGTCACCCATGCCGCCCATGGGGTGGCCGGTCGTCATCAAGCCCGGTCGTCGTCGGGCCCGCTGCCGCCCCAGACGGGCGGCTACGGCCCTCGGAGCGTGCATCGAAATGCATCGTTTCGATTGATGAAACATGGTGTTCATGCTTGTTGCCTAGGGTGCAATCATGACGTTCGAGACCTATCTGATTCGCGTGTGGCTCCCTGATCGACCTGGTGCCCTCGGGCTTGTCGCGTCGCGGCTGGGTGCGCTGCGAGGCGATGTCCAGGGTCTCGAGATCGTCGAACGAAGCGGCGGACGAGCCATCGATGAGCTGGTGGTCCGGCTGCCGGCCGACGTCCCCATCGAGTTGATCGCTCGGGAGGTGTCTGCCGAGGACGATGTCGAGGTCGAGGACATCCGACTCCTCGAGGGGACACAATACGACCCGCAACTCGACATCCTGGAGGCAGCCGCCATCTTGCTCGGCTCGGCCTCACGGGATGACTTGGCCCAAGCCCTGGCCGAACACGTGCGGCGCTGCGTGCGGACCTCTTGGACGTGCGTCCTGGACCAGGAAGATCCCCGCCTCGAGGAAGGAACGCTGGTTGGCGCCTCGGGGGCACATCCAAGTCCGGGCTGGCTCTCGTCGTTCGTTGCTGGGAGCCCGGCAAATCAGGATCTGGAATCCGATGTGGACACCGTATGGATTCCCTTGCCGTCGGCCCGAGCCGCCCTCGTGGTGGGACGATCGACCGTACTTCGGGCGAGGGAACGCCAGCGGCTCGCTGCGTTGGCCAGGATCGCTGATGCCTGGTTTCGTCGACTGGGCGAGCATGCAACACTCGAAGCCCTCCTTCTCCACCCGTCCCGAAGCTGACAGCGGCGCTGGCTGAGGAGAGCGACGCCGCTACTCTCGGCCGGTGCGAACTTTTCTCATCGACACCGATACCGCCTCGGACGACGCTGTCGCCATGATCATGGCCCTTCGCGAACCCGAGGTCGACGTCATCGGGTTCACGGT
>CALACD010000472.1 GCA_937890445.1 uncultured Acidimicrobiia bacterium
TCGTCGGTGATCTGGTCTTCCGTGCAGAAGATGTGCGCGTCGTCCTGGGTGAAGCCTCGGATGCGGAGCAGACCGTGCAGGGTGCCGGCCCGCTCGTATCGGTACACGGTGCCCAGTTCGAACAACCGAAGCGGTAGTTCGCGATACGAGCGTTGCCCTCGGTCGAAGATCAGACAATGCATCGGGCAGTTCATGGGCTTCGGGTAGTAGGTCCCGTTGTCCATCTCCATGGGCGGGTACATGCCATCGGCATAGAAGTCCAGGTGGCCCGAGGTCTTGAACAGTTCGGCGTTGGCCAGGTTCGGCGTATAGACGAACTCATAGCCGGCCGCCGCATGGCGACTCCGCGAGTAGTCCTCCATGAGCTTGCGGACGATCCCTCCCTTCGGGTGCCACACGGCGAGACCACCGCCGAGCTGGCTCGGGAACGACAGAAGATCGAGTTCGGCCGCCAGCTTGCGATGATCCCTCTTGGCCGCCTCCTCGAGACGTTTCAGGTGCTCCTGGAGGGCGTCCTTGGAGTTCCAAGCCGTGCCATAGATGCGCTGGAGCATCGTGTTCTTCTCATCGCCCCGCCAATAGGCACCCGCCACGCTCATCAGCTTGAAGAAGCCGAGCTTGCCGGTGTCGGGCACGTGAGGACCAACACACATGTCGACGAAGGCATCGGTGTTGCGATAGAAGCTGATGGCGGTGGCGTCGCCGGCCTCGGCCACGAGGTCACCGCCGCCGTCTCCGTCGGACACGGCGTCGATGATGGCCCGCTTGTATCGATGGTCCCCCATCAGCTGCCGGGCCTCGTCAGGTGACATCTCGCTGCGCACGAACGGTTGACGAGCCTTGATGATGTCGCGCATCTTGACTTCGATGCGTTCGAGATCGTCGTCGTGAAACGTCTGACCGTCGGGTAATTCGAAGTCGTAGTAGAAGCCGTCCTCGATGGGAGGGCCGATGGCAAAGGTGGCGCCGGGCCACAGTTCGAGCACCGCCTGAGCCAACACGTGGGCCGTGGAGTGACGAAGGGTGTGCAGCGCCTCAGGGCTGTTCATGGTGACGATCGCAACCTCGGCGCCATCGGGAATCGGTCGGACGAGGTCGGACTCGACTCCGTCGATGACAGCAATGACTGCGTCCTTGGCCAATCGCGGTCCGATGTCGGCCGCGAGGTCGGCACCCGTCGAACCGCTCGGCAAGGAGCGTTGCGAACCATCGGGAAGTTTCACGGAGATGTCAGACACCTCCCCAGTCTAGGAGTCGAGCCGAACGCCCAGGGCCGATATCCGTGACACCTCCGTTGCCGGAGCAGGTCAGGTCGACCGAGTGCGTCCGAGCGAGCGAGTCGGACCGAGCGAGTCAGACCGACAGCAATGGGCGGGGCCGGAGCACCTCGACCGAGCTTCGTCGTGGGATGGCCGACTCGTGCCCGTCGGCGATCTGACGCTCGACGGCGTCGGTCGATGCGGCGTCGGTCGATGCGGCGTCGGCCGATCCGGCATAGGTGTCGTCATAGGTCTGACCGCTCAGTTGACCGATTTCGTACATGACCTCATCGGTCAGCTCTCGGTAGACGGCCCGGTCACCGACGCGGCGTTGATACCGACCGACATCGATGGGGCGTCCGATCTTGATCTGAGCCGAGCGAAAGAAGTTGGGGACGGCCTGGTCGGGCGGCTGGATGTCCAGCATGCCGATGAGCCCCACCGGGATGATCGGCGAGTTGGTCTCGATGGCAAGACGAGCTGCGCCGGTGTGCCCCTTGTGGAGACGGCCGGACCTGCTGCGTGTGCCCTCTGGGTAGATGCCGAACAGCCCGCCCCGCTGTAGCACCTGGCGTGCAACGTCGAGCGCGGCCGAAGCGTGGTCGCCTCCCCTGCGATCGATGGGAATCATCCCGAGCGCGGGGAACAATCGTGCCGTCTTCCAATCGTCAAGGTACTCGGCCTTCCCGACGTACATGATCGAACGAGGCAGCACGGCAGGAAGCATGAACGAATCGATGACGGAGAGGTGGTTGGGGCACATCACCGCGCCACCCGCGGCGGGGATGTGCTGCAGTCCGGTGACCTCGAGATTCCAGAGGCGCCGAAACAGCGGCTTCATGATCCAGCCCACCGGTGTCTGCAACGACCCGATGTTGGATGGAAGCTCCTGGGCCTTGGCTTCGACGCCGGTCCCCTCGACGCCTGTCATGTCGACTCTTGCGCTGTTGACCACGCCCTCATCGGCTCGACCCTAACGCATCGGTTCCGGGTTCGTCAGCTCGCCGACAACCGCGGCTTGGCCGTCGCCAGAAGGTCGACACCGAGCAACATGGCAGCCTCCGAGACACCGAGCCCGGCGTCGACCGCGGCATCGATCGCAGCCACAGCCGCCGGGGTGTCGAGATCGTTGTCGAGGGCCTCTCGCACCTCCGACAGTGCGCCGGTGCCTTCGCCTGCCGCCAGCCATCGCTCCAGGCGATCCTGAGAGGCCGGCATCAGCTCGTCGTCCCATTCCCAGGCATCTCGGTAGTGATGACCCACGATGCCGAGACGAATGGCCCGAGTGTCGTACGTTTGCCGCAAGTCACTCACGAAGACGAGATTTCCCAACGACTTCGACATCTTCTCGCCGTCCATCCGGACCATGGCCTGGTGCATCCAGTGACGGACGAAGGGTTCTCCGGTCACGGCCTCGGACTGGGCTGCTTCACACTCATGGTGTGGGAAGATCAGATCGGTGCCCCCTCCATGGAGATCGAGGGTGGGGCCCAGATCCCTCATGGCCAGAGCCGAACACTCGATGTGCCAGCCCGGTCGACCGGGTCCCCACAACGACTCCCACGCCGGCTCGCCGTCGGCCGACGGCTGCCACAACACGAAGTCGAGCTTGTTGCGCTTGTTGGGATCATCCGGGAAGCCGCCTCGCTCCGCCGCGTACTCCAGCATCGTCGCTTCGTCGTAGCCGGAGATCTCGCCGAAACGCTCCCACTTCGACACGTCGAAGTAGACCGACCCCGCGACCTCGTAGGCGTAGCCCTTCTCCAGCACCATGCCGATGAATCCGCGGATGTCGGCGATGGCCGAGGTGGCTCGGGGCTCACTGAAACTGGGGAGCATGTCGAGAGCGATCATGTCGTCGTCGAATCGGGCCGTCTCGGCCGCAGCCAGATCCAGGTAGTGGACACCCAACTCGCGGGCCTTGGCCAGGATGCTGTCGTCGACGTCGGTGACATTGCGGACACACCGGGTCTCGTGGCCGAGGTCCCGCAACCGTCGCTGGAGGACGTCGTAGGCGGTGTAGGCCGCAGCATGCCCGAGGTGAGTCGCGTCGTAGGGGGTGATCCCACACGTGTACATCAACACCACGGGGCCCGGTTCGAAGGGAACGATTGCTCCTCGGGCCGTATCGAAGAGGCGCACCGGCCCACTTGTATCACTGGTCACCGGGGCGACGATACCTGGTGACGGCCCCCGACCG
>CALACD010000473.1 GCA_937890445.1 uncultured Acidimicrobiia bacterium
GCCGAGGCCGTTCGGGACGAGGCAAGAACCTGGCTCGAGGAGAACTGGGATCCGGAGCGGCAGCTCCTGGAATGGCGAAATCTGTTGGTCGACAGTGGCTGGGGCACCCCCTCGTGGCCCCGCGACTGGCACGGCCGCGGGCTGGCACCGTCGATGGATCGCGTGGTGGCCGAGGAGTTCGACGCCGTCGGAGCGGTCGGCGTCGCATCCGGAGTCAGCATGTATCTGGTCGCGCCCACCCTGTTGGCCCATGGCACCGACGAACTGAAGACCCGACTCCTTCGTCCCATCCTCACCGGTGAACACAAGTGGTGTCAGCTCTTCAGCGAGCCCGGCAGCGGGAGCGACCTGGCCGGGTTGACGACCCGAGCCGAGCGTGACGGTGACGAATGGGTCGTCTCCGGACAGAAGGTTTGGAACTCGGGTGCCCACGCTGCCGCCTACGGCATCTTGATGGCTCGGACCAACTGGGACGTCCCCAAGCATCGGGGCATCTCCTACTTCGCGCTTCCGATGCAGCAACCCGAGATCGAGGTTCGTCCGCTCCGGCAGATGAACGGTCATGCCAGCTTCAACGAGGTGTTCCTGAACGATGCCCGGGTGAGCCACGACAACATGATCGGGGCCGAGGGCGATGGTTGGCGGGTGGCCACGACCACGCTGATGCACGAACGCTCGGGCGTCGGTACACGGCGACCCCGCTTCGCCATCGATGGCGGACCGTTGGTCGAGCAAGCTCGTCAGGAGAGCGAGGAGTACTTCCGCACCTACAGTTGGTACCCGCAACGTGCGGGACGATCCAACCTCGTTCGCCCCGAAGCCGAACGCATGCAGGTGACCGGCGATCCGCTCATCCGTCAGGACATCGCCCGTCTCGAGGCAGAGCGCAAGGCATACGACTGGACGAACCGCCGAGCGCGCGATGGTCGAGCGGCCGGGAAGGAACCGGGACCCGAGGGGTCTCTGACCAAACTCTTCATGAGCAACGGTGCCCGCCGTTGTCACGGCATCCACTCCTCGATCCAAGGCGCCCATGGCATGTTGACCGGGCCCGACACCGCAGCCGGCGGCATGGTGGCCGAGGTTCTGGTGTCGACCCCGGCCCAATCGATCGCCGGTGGCACCGACGAGGTGCAGCACAACATCATCGGCGAACGAGTACTCGGGTTGCCCAAGGAGCCCGATGACTCTCGCGACGTCCCCTATCGCGAGGTCAAGCGGAACTGACCGCGCTTCCCGCGTCGCCGGCCTCTGGTGGGGGATGCTCAGCCGTGCAGCGCGAGCGTGGATCGGCGTGGCCTCCCGAGTCTCGTCAGCCCGGCATGATCGGGACCGCTCGAGCCAGGAAATCGATCACGGCCGTGCCGAACGTGTCGTTGCGGTCACCGGCCACCATGTGGGCGGCACCGGTGATGTTGACGTACTCGGCGTGTGGAACGAGGTCCAGGAAGGCCTGGGCCCCCGCCTCGTCGAGCACGTCGGACAGACCGCCACGCACCAGAAGGGTCGGCATCGTGAGCCCGCGGGCTGCGTCCTCGAGCCGACGGGTGCGGATCTGGATCTCGTCCCGGGTGCGGGGTGCCCACCTCCGATAGGCGGGATCCCAGTGCCAGTGGTACTTGCCGTCGACGCCGAGACGGATGTTCTTGGCCAGCCCGTCGAGGTTCCGCTTGCGTTTGCGATGGGGCTGATAATTGGCGATGGCATCAGCGACCTCGTCGAGGCTCTCGAAACCGTCGGGGTTCTGTTCCATGAATTGCCCCACCTTGGCTCCGCCGGCCTGACGAATCCGCGGCGCAATGTCGACCAACACAAGGGCCGAGGCGGTCACCAGGCCCTCGCCGACCGCAGCCAGGCTGGTGTTGCCCCCCATGGATGCGCCGACCAGGGCCGCGGGACCGGCGTCGAGTTGCTCGAGCACGACGGCCAGGTCCTCGACCATGATCGACCGCTCGTAGTTGCCGTCAGCCGCCCACTCCGAATCGCCGTGGCCCCGGGCATCGAGTGCCACACAGAAATAGCCCTGACTGGCCAGCAGTTCAGCCGAGCCCCGCCATGAGTGACGCGTCTGACCCGCCCCGTGATTGAACACCACCAGGGGGTCGCCGGGTCGGCCGAAGGTGTCGGCCGCCAGCTGTACGCCGGCGCCCGCGAAGTAGCGCTCGGGCTCGGGAGCCCCCGGGAGTCGTTGGCCGGCGCTCACTGGTCGGCACCTTCGGGGGACAGGCCGGCCCGCGTCCGGAGGAACATGATGGAGATGCCCGACATCGCCACTTCGTCGCGCTGGTTGAGCAGCTCCTGACGAATCCGCACGATGCCTCGATCGGGTTTGCTGACCGACGCACGGGTCTCGAGCACGGTGCCCCGTAGGCGGAGTTCGTCGCCCACTCGGACCGGTTGCGGCCAACGCAGCTCATCGACGCCCGCAGCCCCCATGCTCGATACACCGATGAACTCGGTGAGCAGTCGCATCATGGCCGAACCGGTGTGCCAGCCGCTGGCGACGAGACCTCCGAAACTCGACGCCTTCGCCCCTTCGGGATCGGTGTGGAAGACCTGGGGGTCGAACTCCTCGGAGAAGGAGATCATCCTCTCCTGCTCCATGACGTAGGCCGTCTCGCTCAGGTAGGTATCCCCGACGGACCAATCCTCGAACCAGCGGTCTCGGGGATGGAGTTCGGCTCGGTTGGGTTCTTCGATCGACACGATGTTGGAAGCTACACCGCCCAGACCGATGACCGTCGAACGTCGTCCCGTGTCCGTCTCCGACTTCGACGGCCCGACGCCGTCTGACTACGGTGCCCTCAAGCGCCACCGGCCGTGGCGGCGCTCGAAAGGGAACTTCATGCGCGCCTGGCAGATCCACCAACTCGGTGACCCGTGGGAAGCCTTGCAACTCGACGACGTTCCCTCGCCCGAGCCACGGCCCGGACAGGTCCGAATCGCCGTCGAGGGCACGGACCTCAACTTCGCCGACATCCTCCAGTGCCAGGGTTCGTACCAGGTGAAGCTGACGCCTCCGTTCACGCCGGGCATGAACAGCGCAGGCTGCATCGTTGCTGTCGGAGACGGCGTGGAACTCGCCATCGGCCAACGAGTGACGGGCTCCACGGCGGCAGGCTTCGGTGGCTTCGCCGAGGAGGCCATCCTGGAGGCGAGCGGCTGCGTCGTCGTACCCGACGATGTGGATGCAGTGTCCGCGGTCGCCATGCACGTCACCTATGGCACGTCGTGGTTCGCCCTGCACCGACGGGGCAACCTGCAGCCCGGTGAGACCGTCCTGGTGCTGGCCGCAGCCGGTGGTGTCGGATCGTCGGCGGTGCAGATGGCCAAAGCCCACGGGTGTTTCGTCCTGGCCGCGGCCGGCGGTGCCGAGAAGGTCCAGGTCTGTCGAGACCTCGGGGCGGACGTCGCCATCGACTACGCCTCCGAGGACCTGTATCAGCGGGTCATGGACGAGACTGCGGGCCGAGGCGTCGACGTTGTCTACGACCCCGTCGGCGGTGACTATTTCGACATCGCCCGCCGCCTGGTGGCGTGGGAGGGACGGCTCCTGGTCGTCGGTTTCGCTGCCGGCCGGATTCCTCAAGCTCCCATGAACCACGTCCTGGTCAAGAACTACTCCTTGGTCGGGGTCCACATGGGCGGCTATCGGGTCGCCGATCCGACCCCGTTCGCCCAGTGCTACGAGGAGCTCTACGAGCTGCTTCGGTCCGGCAGCATCGAGCCGCTGGTCAGCCAGCACCTGGGGCTGCACGACCTGCCGGCCGGACTCAAGGATCTGGCCGACCGAAAGACCACGGGTCGCGTTGTGTTCGACCCGACTCGCTGACCACGCCCCCCCCCGGACCGACAACCCCAAGGACCATCGACGCCGTGACCACGCCGAAACCGACCCCTGATCCGTATCGCTCCCACAGTTTCGAGGAACTGTGCGGGCTCGCCACCGCCTATCGCGACGACCTCTTCGCCGGACAGGTGGTCCTCATCACGGGGGCCGCCGGTGGGATCGGTACCGCGATGTCGGTGCTGTTCGGCCGCCTCGGTGCCACCATCGTGGCCACCGGGCGCACCCAGGAATCACTCGATCGACTGGCTCATGATCTGGCCACGATCCAGGTGCCGTGTCACACCATCACCATGACCGTCCGCGATCCCGACGAGGTCCGGGACACCTTCGAGGCCGTCTATGCGCAACACGGACGCGTCGATCATGTTGTCAACAACGCCGGCGGGCAGTTCTCGGCCCCCGCCCTGGACATCACCCCCAAAGGGTTCCATGCGGTGGTCGAGACCAACCTGCACGGAACCTGGTTCATGATGCAGGAGGCAGCACGCCAGTGGGTGGCGGCCGAACGGGGAGGCAACATCGTCAACATCTCGACGATCCAGGGCCGAGCCTCGGTCGGGATTCCTCATACCGCGGCGGCTCGGGCCGGAGGCGTTGCCCTGACTCGCAGCCTGGCCGTCGAGTGGGCCCCCTATGACATCCGGGTCAATTCGATTGCTGTCGGCGTGATCGCCAGTGAGGGCCTGCGCCACTACCCCGATACGGCCAAGGCCAGTTTCGGACACAATCCAATGCGGCATCTCGGCGACGTGTGGGACGTCGCCCAGGGCGCCGTGTACCTGGCCGGACCCACCGGAGCGTTCGTCACCGGCACCCATTTGGAGATCACGGGCGGCGAGCACATCTGGGGCGAATACTGGCCCCTTGGCAAACCCGACTACTTCCGCAACGCAGATGACTGAAATGAGCCAATGATGACCACCGCGACCGCAGGCCCGGAACGGGATCGAGAGAAGAGCCGAGTCTTCCTCGAGAACATGACCAACATCATGAACGGCGGCGCGCTGTCGCTGATGATGAGCATCGGCCACAAGACCGGCTTGTTCGACACCATGTCGACCATGGCCGCCGCCACTCCGGCCGACATCGCGACCGCAGCCGGGCTGCAGGAGCGTTACGTGCGAGAGTGGCTGGCCGCGCTGACCGCCGGTGCCGTGGTCGAGCACGATGCCGACATGGGGACCTATGTGCTTCCACCCGAGCATGCCGGGCTCCTGACCCGGGCCGCAGGTCCGCTGAACCTGACCACGTACTGCCAGTACGTTTCCCTCCTGGGCCAGGTCGAGGACGACGTCATCGAGGCCTTCCGCAACGGTGGGGGCGTGCCCTATGACCGCTACCCACAGTTCCAGACCCTCATGGCCGAGTCGAGCTGGCAGCGACTCGGCGACAGCCTCATCGACCATGTGCTCCCGCTCCTACCCGAGGGGGATGCCCCGCTGGTTGCCGGCATCGACGTGGCCGACGTGGGCTGTGGCAGCGGGCGGGCGCTGAATCTCATGGCTGCGACCTACCCGAACTCGCGATTCGTCGGTTTCGACATCGCCGAGGCTGCTCTGGAGCGGGGCAGAGCCGATGCAGCGGCCGCCGGTAGCACCAACATCACCTTTGTCGCCCGGGACGCAGCAGCACTCGACGAGCCACCCAGCTTCGATCTGATCACCAGTTTCGACGCCGTGCACGATCAGGCGCACCCCGATCGGATGTTGGCCGGGGTGTTCGCAGCGCTCCGTCCCGGAGGTTCGTATCTGTGCGTCGAGCCGAAGGCATCGAGCCATCTGCACGAGAACCTCGAGATGCCGATGGCGCCGCTGATGTACACGATCTCGACCATGCACTGCATGACCGTGTCGCTGGCCTACGGCGGTGAAGGACTGGGCACGGCGTGGGGCGAACAACTGGCCATCGAGAAGCTGACCAAGGCCGGCTTCGTCGACATAACGGTCGCCGGAAACAAGCACGACCGGAGCAACCACTACCTCATCTGCCGCAAACCTTGATGCGCCCCGGCCTGCCGACCAGAGCGACACTCGGTGAAGCGCTCGCGAACAAGAACCACCAGAAACGAAGGAGACCCCATGTCGTCACCCACTGACGGAAGATCCAACCACGGTCGTGTCGTGATCGTGACCGGGGCCGGATCCGGCATCGGCCGGGCCACTGTGGAGATGCTCGTGGCTGAAGGATCCCACGTGATCGCCGTCGATCTCGACGATGCCTCGCTGGCCTGGACGCAGGGACTCGACAGCGACGTGCTACGGGTTCCCGGCAGCATTGCCGAGGAAGCCACGAACCGGGCAATGGTGGCCGCTGCCGTCGAGGCCCACGGACGGCTCGATGCGGTGGCCCTCAACGCCGGGATCATGGTGTCGGGTGACATCAACCGAGGGACCATGGAGGATTTCGACCGGGTCATGGACGTCAACGTTCGGGGTGCGGTGTTGGGAATGAAAGCGTCATTGCCGGCCATGGGCGACGGAGGTTCGATCGTGGTCACCGGCTCGGTGTCCGGTCTGAGGGCGGATTCGGGTTTCTTCGCGTACAACGCGGCCAAGGCGGCCGTGGTCAACCTGGCCCGGGCCGCCGCCCTCGATGTCGCACACCTCGGCATTCGGGTCAACGCCGTCTGTCCGGGCCCGACCCGGACCGGCATGATGGAAGCCACCGACGGCACCCCGATCCAGACCTCGATGACGGCCCGCGTTCCGTTGCAGCGCTTCGCCGATCCATCCGAGATCGCGGCCGCGATCTGCTTCCTGGCGTCGCCGGGGGCGTCGTTCATCACCGGGGTCGCCCTCCCGGTCGACGGTGGCGTCACCTGCGGCACCGCACAATGGGCTACCTATGGAGCACGAAAGGCAGGGTTCGAATGACCGAGAACAACACCGCCAGGATCGACACCATCCGGTTGCAGCGACTGGCGCGAGCCTTCAACGAATCGGCAGTGTTCTACGCCGCGATCGACCTCGAGCTGTTCACCCACGTATCGGCCGGCGCCGATTCGATCTCGTCGTTGGCTACCGCCATGGGCACCAGCGAACTCAACGCCGAGCGTCTGGTCGTGGTTTGCCTGGCCATGGGCCTGCTGGAGAGAGGATCCGATGGCGGGTTGGTCAATGCTCCAGACTGCGAGAAGTTCATGGTCAAGGGTTCGCCACGCTACGCCGGACCCTGGATGACGTTCACCCGTCATGAGGTCGACGACTGGATGCACCTGACCGAGAAGCTGCTGGATCCGAGTCCGCCGACCGAACTCGGGTTGTACGACGATCTCACCGTCGAACGGGCCCGCAAATATCATGCCGCCACCTACAGCATCGGCATGGGTGCGGGCCGCCGCTTCTGCCGAGAGGTCGATCTGACCGGGCGACGCAAGATGATGGATCTCGGCGGCGGCTCGGGGGCGTACTCGATCAACGCGGTCCAGGCCTTCGAGGGACTCTCGGCCGTGGTGTTCGACCTACCTCCCGTCACGGTCGTCACCCAGGAGTATCTCGATTCCAACGGTGTTGCCGATCGCGTCACCACCCAGGGAGGCGACTTCATCAACGACGAACTTCCCTCGGGATGCGACGTTGCCGTCATGGCCTCGAACCTTCCGATCTACAACGCGGCCAACATCCAGAAGGTCGTGCACAAGACCTTTGCTGCGCTCGAGCCCGGGGGTGAGATGCATCTGATCGGTGAAACCCTCAACGCCGACGGCATCGGACCCGTCGACGCGGCGATGTGGGGAATGGCCGAGATCAACTATGGCAGCGGAGGCCGCACCCATTCGGTGACCGAATGCATCGGCTATTTCGAGAACGCCGGGTTCGTCGAGGTCGGCAATGTCGACTTCATCGCGGGCACACTGACCAGGACCTTCGGTCGCAAACCGGCCTGATCGGAGCAGACCACCGCATCGCGGGACCCCACGGTGCATCACATCGGCGTGGTCTGCTCCTACCCCGGCTCCGTCACGACTCCTGCCACGTCACGACTCCTGCCACGGCTCCATCACGACGCCCCAGGGGTCGGGCGTGATGCCGATGGGTACGTCGATCAGAGCCGGCTGGTTGGCCTGGATGGCCTCGGCCAGCATGGTCTGCAACTCCCCGGGCCCCTCGGCCCGGTACCCCTTCATGTCATAGGCCTCGGCCAACTTCACCATGTCGGGGTTGCGGAGCGTCGTGCCATGGAAGTCACCGTCGAATTGCTGGGTGTGCATCCGCTGCACGTTGCCGAAGGCATCGTCACGGAACAAGACACAGACCAGGGGAATGTCGTAGTTCATGACGGTGGCCATCTCGGACATTCCGTAGCCGAAACCACCGTCGCCGGTGACCGAGACGACAGGCCGATCGGGGTTGCCGACTGCGGCGCCGATGGCGGTGGGGTAGCCGTAGCCGAGCGTGCCCTGGTAGCCGGGGTCGATGTAGCTACGGCGGTGGTGAACCGGGAAGGCGTAGCGCGAGACGTAGCCGACCTGGGTCAACTCATTGACCAACACGGTGTCGTCGGGCATGGCTGCTCGTAGGGCCCTTGCGTACGACATCTGTGGTTCGAGTCCCACGAGGCGGGCATGGGCTCGGGCTCGTACCTCGTCGAGGTCGTCGACCCAGCACTCCTTCTCGTCCGATCCGAGCAGCGCGGTCAATGCCGCGACCCCGGTACGGGCATCACCGGTGATGGTGAGGTCGAAGTCTCGCGGAGGGCCGAAGGCGGCGGGGTCGTTGTTGAGCGAGATCTGCACCGCATCGGGATGAATCTTGAGCGATCCGGCACGGGCGCTGACGGTGCGGCTGCCGACGAAGAGCACGCAGTCGCTACGCCACAGCAGTTCGTGATGGGCCAGTGGCATGGTGGCCAGCGGATCCCGGTCGTCGAAAGCTCCCTTGCCGTTCGGGCTCGCTACCAACGGTGCCCCGAGAACGCGGGCCAGCGCAGGGAGTTCGTCCCAGGCATCGGCTTCTCGGCCGCCGCCCCCGACGAAGATCACGGGTCGTTGCGCGGCGGCCAACCGTTCGGCCGCTGCTCCCAACTCAGCGGAGGATCCCGGCGACGGGGTACCCCAAGGTTCGCTGCCGATGGCGGGACCATCGGTCTTGCCCGAGAGAACGTCGGGCGGGATCTCGACCGCCACCGGGCCCGGTCCATTCTGGAGCCGAACGATGGCGCCATGCAGGGCGCCGGCCACCGCGTCTGCGTCGGTGACCAACTCCGACGAACGACACAGCATCTCGAGGATCTCGGACTGGCCCGGAATCTCGTGGAGCAATCCCCAGCCCTGTCCGATACCTCGGCTCGGGATCTGGCCACTGATCAACAACACCTTGGAGGAGCAGGCCAGCGCGGTCACCAGTCCGGCACCGGCATTGAGGACTCCCGGGCCGGGGACGACCAAGGCCACACCGATCTTGCCCGTACTGCGGGAATAGCCGT
>CALACD010000474.1 GCA_937890445.1 uncultured Acidimicrobiia bacterium
CGCCCCATCCCTCACTCGCGCTGACGCTGTGTTGCCTGCTGACGCTGTGTTGCCTGCTGACGCCGTGTTGCCTGCTGACGCAGGCTCCGCCGGGTCCGAACTGTCTGGCTCTGCCCGCTTCTCCGCACTCGTCATCTGTGCACCTTTCCCCGTTGAAGTTAGTTGAAAGTAAATAATAGATTTTTACTGTTGTCAACAGTGGTTGAACTGATCTACATCGTCAGCCATGTGTCCAGCGAGTCGGCGACGGTCCCGAAGTCGTCTACCTTCACCTCCATGAGTGCGTACGCGCCGTTTCAACCCATCGTTCGCCAGATTCTCGATCAGCTCGCCGTCGGCGGTCCGATCCGCAGCACGGGCGGCACCTTCCCGGCGTCGGACTATGCCGACACGTCACACTTGCAGCACGAGTTCGACACGCTGTTCAGCGGCTTCCCTCAGGCGGTCGCGCTGTCGCCCGATCTTCCCGAACCCGGCAGCCAGATCACGCGGGATGGACTCGGCCTCCCGGTCGTGTTGACCCGCGACGAGGAGGGCAAGGTCCATGCCTTGGCCAACGTGTGCGCCCATCGCGGGGCACAGGTCGTCGAACACGGCCGCCACTGCTCGAAGCGTCTGACCTGCCCGTATCACGGTTGGAGCTACCAACCCGACGGAACTCTCGTCGGACTTCCCGATGCCGGCTCGTTCCCCGACCGAACCACGCCAGCTCCAGGCATGCGATCACTACCCGTTGTCGAAGAACACGGCGTGATCTGGGTGACGCCGAGCTTCGACGCCGAGCCTCCGTCGCCCGGACTCGGGCCGATCGCCGACGACCTCGACCACTTCTCGATCACGACGCATCATCATTGGCGGTCGCACCGTTTCGAACTCGACCTCAACTGGAAGCTCGTCATCGACACCTTTCTCGAGGGCTACCACTTCAGCACCTTGCACAGAAACACCGTCGGACCGCTGTTCGTCGCCAACCTCTGTGTCGCCGATCGCTTCGGTCCCCACGTACGCGAGGTGCTTCCCCGACGAACGTTCGCCTCGCTGGCCGATCAGGAGCCGGAGCAGTGGGATCTGGTGCCCCACACCGCGCTGGTCTACGTGCTCTTCCCCAACACCGTTTTCGTGATGCAGACCGACCACATCGAGACCTGGCGTGTGATGCCGCACCCCACCGACCCGTCTCGTTCCACGACCGACCTCGATTTCTACGTTCCGCAGCTTCCCGAGACCGACTCGGCGCTGCGGCACTGGGAAGCCAACTGGCGGATCACCATCGACACGGTCATCGAAGAGGACTTCGCGGCCATGGCCGGAGTCCAGCGCGGTCTGGCCTCGGGAGCACTCGAGCAGATCACTGCGGGGCAGAACGAGCCCGCCCTCGCCATGTTCCATCAATCCCTCGTCGACGCCCGCTGAAGTCTCCCCGCCCCCGTTCCTGTGCGGATCGAGGAGAGCAGCGGGGAGCGAACCAATCGAGGAGAGCAGCGGGGCGCGAACGATCAGACTCGAGGAGGGTCGATGGCGACCCGGGCTCGGGGCTTGGAGGGCGGAAGTCGAGCCAACAAGGTGGCGAGTTCGTCCGGAGTCTCGGCCCGCACCAGGTAACGGCCGTCGGCTCTCGGACCCAGGACCCGGGTCGTACCGAGATCGAGTCGGTTCACGAGGGGTTCCAGGAAGGCGTCGGCGCCGGAGCCACTCACCTCCGCCAGAGACCCGAACGGTGGGAACCCCATTTGCTGACGAATGTCGGCCTCGGCAGTCGACAGGATCGCCGGATCGGCCCGCACCGCTGCCCTCAACACCCGATGATCCGGGCTGCGGGTCTGCACCAACACGCTTCCCTGTCCCGATCGATCCCCCACCATCCGAGCTGCCCGCACCAGCAACGCCATGGCCTGCTCGCTGGCCCGATAGCGGGGAGCGTGCAGCTCCTGATCGAAATCGAGGAAACACACGGTTCGTGCCGCGTTGACCCGATGGAGCACCGCCTCGGTCCCGACCACGATGCGGTGCCGTTCGATGTCGGCGGGCAATGTTTCGGCCGTGATCTCGCCCACCGATTCGTTGGCCAGCGCTTCCAACTCCTCGCGAGCCCGATTGACTCCGAGCCGGATGCGCTTGAGCTTCGTGCCGCCGCAGGAGGCACAGAGCAGGGGTCGGACCTCGCCGGTCGTGCTCGAGACGAGCTGACCCCCGATCTCGGCCATCAGATGATTGCCGTCCTCGGTGCGGATCAGTTCCCCGCACGAGGCACAGGCCAACATCTGGGCTCGTCCCTTGCGGTTCAGCACACAGACCACTCGGCCCTCGCCCCGCAGCACATCGACCAGCGCCGAAGAGAACAGACCTCCCTTGCCCGGGTCGTCGTTTCGTCGATCGATGACCCGGATCGGGGGCCAGCCATGCCGCTCGATGGCGCGCGGCAAGGTCAAGACCCGGTCGGCGGTGTGCAAGGCAACCAACGACGGCGCCGGGGACACCAAGACGCAGGGCACACCGGCCCGGGTCGCCCGCTCGATCGCCACCTCGCGCCCGTGCCAGGTCGGGTTGCGTTCTTCCTGCAACGACTCGTCGTGTTCGTCGAGGACCACGATGGCCGCCAAGTTCGGGACCGTCGACCAGATGGCCCGTCGGGCTCCGGTCACCACCCCACCGGCTGCGGCCTGTGACCAATCTCGTCCCGCGAGAGCGATGCGTCCGCCATTGCGACGGAATCGAGCCCCGTAGAAGCGAGCCTCGGATACCTCGGGGGCCACCACGATGGCGTCGCCGAGTCGGGCCGCGGCCTCGAAGAATCCGTAGAGATCCGTCGTCGGAGCCACACGAACCAGCGTCACCCCCGGGCGCCCGAGGGCTTCGTCGGCAACCATCGACACCTCATCGCTCACCGATGAAGGCAGGACTTGCGGTCCCGACACCATTCCGGGAAGTGCATCGACCATTCGGTCGGGGGAAGCCGTCCTCAACAGAGGCGCCAGCCGACCCTGCCACCGGTGCGCGGCCCAGCGGGCCAGATCGATGACCTCGGCCGACGGACCGCGGGACGAGATCTTCGACACGGCCCGCAAGGTGACGCCGGGCGGAGCCTCGACGTCGACATCGACCACCCAGCCCGCCACTCGTCGATGGTGGAGATCGATTCGCACCAGAGACCCTGGCGCGACGGTGCCGGCCCACCGGGCCGGCACCTCGTAGTCGAAAACCTTGTCGAGGCCGGAGACCTCGGGCAGAACCCGAACGACTCTCGTCCCCGGTGCCGACTCCGTCACCGAGGAAACGAGGACGCTCGGCAACACGCCGGCACCCGGGGGCGGCTCACCATCTAGAGGTTCAGCGCCCGCTTGACATCATCGGTCTTGTCGGTGCGCTCCCAGGTGAACGAATTGCCGTCCTCCCGACCGAAGTGCCCGTAGGCGGCCGTGGTCGAATAGATCGGACGACGCAGGTCGAGATGATCGAGGATGGCGGCAGGCCGAAGGTCGAAGACCTCGTTGACACAGGCCGCAATGGCAGCCGGATGGGCGTGCTCGCTGCCGAAGGTCTCGACCATGACAGAAACCGGCCGGGCCACACCGATGGCGTAGGCCACCTGGACCTCACACCGGTCGGCAGCGCCGGCGGCCACCAGGTTCTTCGCGACCCAGCGGGTTGCGTAGGCAGCGGAGCGATCGACCTTCGACGGGTCCTTGCCCGAGAAGGCACCGCCGCCGTGCCGAGCCCAGCCTCCGTAGGTGTCGACGATGATCTTGCGCCCGGTCAGACCGGCATCGCCGACCGGTCCACCGATGACGAAGCGACCAGTCGGGTTGACAAGCACCTCGTAGTCATCATCCGCGAACTGCTCGGGGACCACCGGGCGGATGACATGCTCGATCAGGTCGGGCCGGATCATGCCGTCGCGGTCGATGCCATCATCGTGCTGGGTCGAGATGAGCACCGTCTTGAGTCGTACCGGCTTACCGTCCTCGTAGTCGAAGCTGACCTGTGTCTTGCCATCAGGCCGAAGGTACGGGATCGTCCCGGCCTTGCGAACCTCGGCGAGACGCTCGGCCATCCGATGAGCGGTGTGGATCGGTAGCGGCATCATGGCGTCGGTCTCGGTCGTGGCGTAGCCGAACATCAGGCCCTGATCGCCGGCGCCCTGTTCATCGTAGAGATCGCCGGTGGCACCGGTGTCGCGCACTTCTTCGGACTTGTCGACACCCTGGGCGATGTCGGCCGATTGCTCGTCGATGGCGATCATCACGCCGCAGGTGTTGCCGTCGAATCCATACGACTCGGTGTCGTAACCGATCCGAGTGATCGTGCGACGAACGACGGCTGGAATGTCGACATAGGCAGAGGTGGTGATCTCACCGGCCACGATGGCAAGCCCCGTGGTGACCATCGTCTCACAGGCAACGCGACTCATCGGGTCCTGGTCGAGCAAGGCATCCAGAATGCTGTCGGAGATCTGGTCCGCCATCTTGTCCGGATGCCCCTCGGTTACGGATTCCGATGTGAAGGTGAAATTTTCGGTCACGCGTTGTCTCGCTGTTCTGTAATTCAATCGGTTCTCGTGAGAGATACTGGTTCTGGAAAAGGTATGCCGTCTAACTCGAACGCTGCCCGAGACGGGCTTCCACCGCATCGAGTACCGCACGGGCGATTCCATTCTTACCCTGTAGCGGCACCTCGATGCGTGAGCCATCTGCACCATGAATGGTCACGGCATTGGTGTCGTGGGCGAACCCGACCCCTGGAGCTGCGACATCGTTGGCGATGATGAAATCGGCGCGTTTTCGCTTCAGTTTGTCCTGGGCATTGCTGTCGACATCGTTGGTCTCGGCTGCGAATCCGACCAGAACCTGACCGTCGGGCTTGGTCGCCCCCAACCCGGCCAGGATGTCGTTGGTCGGCTCCAGCACGATCTGTGGGACACCGTCGCCCTTCTTGATCTTGCGCTCGGCGCTGCTGACCGGCCGGAAATCTGCGACCGCTGCCGCCATGACGATGACGTCGCAGGCCGCCGAACGATCCATGATGGCCTGTTCCATCTCGGCCGCCGTGGCCACCGCAACGACCTCGATCCCCTCGGAGATCGGGAGGTCGACGGTGCTCACCAGCGTGACGGTCGCCCCTCGGACTCTGGCTTCCTCGGCCAGGGCGTACCCCTGCTTGCCGGACGAACGATTGCCGATGAACCGGACGGGGTCGATGGCCTCACGCGTTCCTCCGGCGCTGACCAGCACGTGTCGACCGGACAAGGGACCCGACGTCGAAGGCCCGGCCGATCGTTGCCGGCTCATGGCCCGGTCCAACGTCGTCAGGACCGCAGCGACAACGGCCTCCGGAGCAGCGAGCCGACCGCGTCCGACATCGCCCCCGGCCAACCGACCCGCTTCGGGAGGAACGATGTTGACGCCCCGTGAGGCGAGAACCTCGAGATTCTCCTGGACTGCCGGGTGATCCCACATCTCGGTGTGCATGGCGGGGCAGATCACGACCGGCGCCTCGGTCGCGATGAGCGTGGCCGTCAGCAGATCCCCGGATCGACCCATGCGATA
Source organism: uncultured Acidimicrobiia bacterium (assembly GCA_937890445.1). Lineage (GTDB taxonomy): Bacteria > Actinomycetota > Acidimicrobiia > Acidimicrobiales > SZUA-35 > JAHECQ01. The sequence continues at coordinate 5,544 of CALACD010000474.1, forward strand.
GTCGGCCAGCAGACGGGCGGTCGCCGGGCAGACCAGGATCAGATCAGCCGTCTGACCCATCGTGGTGTGCGGGATCGGATCGGCATCGTCCCACAGACTGGTCTTGACCGGTTCCGAACCCAACGCGGTGAATGTCGTTGGGCCCACCATGTGGAGAGCGGCTTCGGTGAGCACCGGCACGACATGGGCTCCGAGGTCGACCAGTTGACGCAGCACCAGAATGGCCTTGTAGGCCGCGATGCCGCCGGACACACCGAGCACGACCCTCTGCCCGGCCAGAGGGAGGTCGTGTGTCGCCTCGGACGAATCAGGAACGTTCATCATCGTGGGCGTCGTGTGGGAAGAAGCCAGCGATCGACTCAGGCAGCGTCGCCGTCGTCGCCGTCCTCGACGACCGGCGCCGGACGCACCGGTACGATCTTCCCGGCAGCGATCTCCTCGAAGGCGATCGACAACGGCTTCCGGGCCACCGAGGTGACCTGCGGTGGGATCTTGTTGCCCAGACCATCACCCAACTGACCGAAATAGGAGTTGATCTCGCGGGCGCGGGTGGAAGCCATGGTGCACAGGCCGAATTTCGAATCGGTCGTTGCCATCAGGCCTTCGACCCCAGGACTCATCATCGTGTCGTACTTCTCAGCCATGGTGGCAAAACCTCCGGATTCGGAGTATAGGCCACCGGAGACCCCACCGGGCGGAGGCTCGTTGCAGCTCGAGCGCGACGATCACGGCATTCGCTCCTGTCGACTCGAACGTTCGGCCCGTGCTTCGGAGATGACTCGGTAGATCTCCTCGGCGCAGGCATCGACGTCGATGTTCGTGATGAGCCGAGCTCCCAGTTCGTTGCCGGCATCGGCTTCTTCTCGTGCCTTGGCCAGTCGCTGGGCGACCTTTTCCTCGGGATCGCCCCGCCGACGGAGCCTCGTTTCCTGCTCCTCGACCGACGGAGCCTCGAGGAAGATCAACACGACATCGAGGCCCTTGGCCACGATCTGACGAGCACCTTGGACGTCGATCTCGAGAATCAGGTCACGCCCGGGGGGTGCATCGGGCAACGGGGTGCCGTAGTAGTTGCCCAGAAACTCGGCGTGTTCGATGAATCCTCCCGATTCGACGTGCGCCAGGAACTCATCTTCGGTGACGAAGACGTAGGCGTCCTCGGCCTCGCCCTGTCGCCGGGGGCGAGTGGTCCAGGAACGACTCAACCAGAGATCGTCATGCCGTTCACGCAGGACGCTACAGACCGTGCCTTTTCCCACCCCGCCCGGGCCGGAGACGACCACGACGAGAGAATCGGAGAGGGGCAGATCGGTCAGGAGAACTCTTTCAGCAATCGATCACGCTGCTGCGGTCCGAGACCGGACAGTCGACGTGACTCGGCAATCTCGAGTTCTTGCATCTTGCGGCGTGCCGTCACTTTTCCGACGCCGGGGAGCGACTCGAGTACGGCGAGGACCTGGATCTTGCTGATCATCTGATCGTTGTCCGCCAGGTCGATCAGTTCTGCAAGGGTGAGCGAGCCCATCTTCAGGCGGGCCTTCGTCTCGGCGCGGACACGCCTGGCCTCGGCGGCCTTCTCCAGGGCAGCTCGGCGCTGCTCATCGGTTAGTTGAGGTGGGTTCGGCATAGCGCGAGGCTAGCGAAGGCTGTTGGCCGACGATGACATTGGAATGAAATGAGACGAGTCATTCGACACCGGCGAACAGAGCAGCCGCCGCCGCGGCCGGATCGTCGGCCAGGGTCACCGCTCGCCCCACCACCAGAAGGTTCGCTCCGGCCTGCAACGCCTCCGTCGGTGTCACCGCTTTCGGCTGGTCGTGGCGCTCGGCGCCAGCGGCCCGGATACCGGGTACGACCCGCATCGTCCGAGGCGCCATCTCCCGGATGTCCTTCAGATCAGCGGCCGCACAGACGATGCCACCACATCCGGCCTCGACCGCGACACGCAGGCGATTGGGCACGATGTGGGCAGGCGCTTCCTCGTCGCTGGTCAGCACCGTGATGGCCAGGGCCGTGGGTTCCGGCAGTCCTGCATTCCGGGCTCCCTCGAGGAACCCGTCGACACCGGCCCGCAACATCGTCGCCCCACCGTGAGCATGCATCGTGAGATACGACGCCCCGAGCGCTCCGGCGACGTTGGCCGACTTGCCCACCGTGGTCGGGATGTCGTGCAACTTGATGTCGAGGAACACCTCGTAGCCCGCGTCGATCATGGCACCAATGGCATCGGGACCAGCTGCGGTGAAGAGTTCGAGTCCGACCTTGGCCACCCCGAACCACGGCCTCAGTTGCTGGGCGAGACGATTGGCCTCGACCAGATCGTCGACGTCGAGGGCGAGGGCCATCTGTGACCTACGGGCGGCCGAGAGACCCTCACTCGGAGCCGTTGCTGATGTGGTGCTTTCCGCCATGGAGTTCTCGTTTACCGGAGGGGACGTGTAGGAGTGAAACGTTCGCTGTGCAACGTAAGACGTCGAGCGACCCGGGTCAGATCAATGCAGAACCGACGAGGTCGGTGAAACGCCTCACGTCTTGTTTAGCGCACCACGACCCGAGATCGGTGGTTAGTCGGCCGCAGGTCGACGGATCGGCGAAGGACGCAGTACCGACCTCGACCGCCGATGCGCCCACGAGAGCGAACTCGACGACGTCCTCGACCGTGGCCACGCCACCGGCTGCCACGATCGGAAGATCGGGCAATGCCTGGTGCACCAAGTGAACGGCTCGAACCGCCAAGGGATGAATGGCGGGGCCCGACACGCCACCTCCGGTCCCGGGTCCGGCCGACGCACCGATGCCCGACGCCCCCAACCTCGGTCGTCGAGTCACGGGGTCGATGCTCAAACCGAAGAAGGTGTTGACCAACGTCACGGCCTCGGCTCCTCCGGCCTGCGCCGCAGCCGCGATGTCTGGCAGCCCGGGACCGACGTTGGGACTCAACTTCGCCCAACGAGGTCGGCCGGAACCTTCCGTGACCCGCAGCACCTCCTCGGTCATCTCGACCGAGTGGGCGAAGAGTTCGTTGCCGGCCTCGGTGTTGGGACAGGAGATGTTCACCTCGACTGCGACCACGGCGGGCGATGCCGCTGCCAACAACTCGGCTGCGTCGGCGTAATCGCGCACCGATCGACCCCAAATCGATGCGACCACGGTGGCTCCGGATTCTTCGAGCTGTGGTAGCTCACTGTCGATCCAATGACGGACACCCGAGCCCTGGAGGCCGACCGAGTTGATCATCCCCGATGGTGTCTGATGAACCCGGACGGGCGGGTTGCCGTCCCAGGCGTAGGACGCCAGGGATTTCACCACGACGGCTCCCAGCGAGGCGAGATCCACGAAGGCCCCGAGTTCGGCGCCATGTCCCGCCGTTCCCGATGCAGTCAGAATGGGGGACTTCAACGACACCGACCCCACACGGGTCGACAGATCGGGTCGGCGATCCTTCACCATGAGATCAACGCCATCAGCTCCGAGCCGCGGCATGGACCGACTGCAACGAGCGCACCTGGAACGGCTGCTGTTTCCAGCGGGTGAGACCGGTGGCGGCGGCTCTGGCAGCCGCCACGGTCGTGACAAGTGCGATGCCGTTCTGAGCTGCGGCGGTACGGATGTAGGCACCATCGGCCCGAGCACCACGGCCCCGGGGCGTGTTGATCACCAGATCGACTCGCCCCTCCTCGATCAGGGTGATGGCGTTGGGCCCCCCGTCATCCAGTCTCCTCAACACCTGATTCACCGAAAGTCCGGCCTCCTCGAGCGCCACTGCGGTGCCCGCGGTCGCCACGAATTCACATCCCAGCGCGGCCAGCATTCGCGCCACTTCGATGCCTTGCGGCTTGTCCCGATCGGCCAACGAAAGGAAGACGGTGCCACCGACCACCAGGGTGGTGCCGGCCGCCAGCTGACTCTTGACGAAGGCCAGGCCGGGGTCGACGTCGATGCCCATGACCTCTCCCGTCGACCGCATCTCTGGCCCGAGCAGGGCATCGGTCTCGGGGAAACGGTTGAAGGGCAGGACCGCCTCCTTCACCGACCAGTGTCCTCGAGCCGGTTCGGCCGGGAGCAGCCCTTCAGCGATCAGATCGTTCAGCCGGGAACCCGTCATCACCCGAGCTGCCACTTTGGCCAGCGGGCGACCCGTGGCCTTGGCCACGAACGGAACGGTGCGCGACGCCCGGGGGTTGGCTTCGATCACGAACACCTGGCCGCTCTTCACCGCGTACTGCACGTTGATCAGTCCGATGACACCGAGATCCTCGGCGATTCGTCGGGTGTAGTCCTCGAGCACGGCAATCGTGTTCGGCCCGAGCGTCGGCGGAGGCAGCACACAGGCGGAGTCGCCGGAGTGCACGCCGGCTTCCTCGACGTGCTCCATCACTCCCCCGATGATGACATCGCCGGACCCGTCACGAATCGCGTCGACGTCCACCTCGGTGGCGTCTTCGAGGAATCGGTCGAGCAAGACCGGACGCTCGGCCGACAAGCCGCCTTCGCGTTCCATCGAACCACCGACTTCGAAGGTGGCCATGGCCCGAGTCAGGTCAGCATCGTCGTAGACGATCTCCATTCCTCGGCCGCCCAGCACATAGCTGGGGCGAACCAAGGCCGGGTACCCGATCCGGTCCGCGACCTGGAGCACACCCTCGACCGAGGTCGCCGTGCCACCAGCCGGCTGTGGGATCTCGAGCCGGGCACACAGCGACGACCAGTGATCGCGGTCCTCGGCGGCATCGATCGACGCCGGTGAAGTACCGAGAATCAGTTCGGCCGGCAGACGACCCGCCAGCTTCAGCGGTGTCTGGCCCCCCAGGCTGACGATGACACCCAGGGGATTCTCCGCCTCGATGACGTTCATCACGTCTTCGTAGGTCAAGGGCTCGAAGTACAGACGATCGGAGGTGTCGTAGTCGGTCGACACCGTCTCGGGGTTGCAGTTGATCATGATCGTCTCGAAGCCGGCCTCGCGGAGCGCGAAGCTGGCATGAACACAGCAGGAGTCGAACTCGATGCCCGGTCCGATTCGGTTGGGCCCCGAACCCAGGATCACCACCTTCCGGCGATCGCTGGGGACCACTTCGGACTCGTCCTCGTAGGTCGAGTAGTGATACGGCGTCTTGGCCTCGAACTCTGCGGCGCAGGTGTCGACGGTCTTGAACGTCACCGCAACTCCGTGGGACAGGCGAGTGGCTCGCACCGTGGACTCGTCGCTGCCCAGGTAGGCGGCGAGCTGAGGATCGCTGAAGCCGAGTTGCTTGGCCCGCCGCCAATCCGCCCGACCCAGTGCATCGACAGATCGACCGGTCAGCCGGGCCCGCTCCTCGACCACGATCGACATCTGATCCAGGAACCAGGGATCGATGCTCGAGACCTGGTACAGCTCATCGACACTGAAACCCCGACGAAGTGCCTCCTCGATCTGGAAGATCCGATCCGGCGTACCGATCCCAGTCGAGGCCAACACCTCGGCGTCGGACATGGCAGTGAACCGCTCACCGGCATCGAATCCAATGGATCCTTCCTCCAACGAACGACACGCCTTCTGGAGGCTCTCGGGAAAGGTCCGCCCGATCGCCATCACTTCGCCCACCGACTGCATCGAGGTCCCCAGCCGCCCCGAGGTACCGGGAAACTTCTCGAAGGCGAAACGCGGGATCTTGGTGACGACGTAGTCGATCACGGGCTCGAAACTGGCCGGCGTGACCTCGGTGATGTCGTTCGCGATCTCGTCCAGCGAATAGCCCACAGCCAGCTTCGCCGCGATCTTTGCGATCGGGAAGCCCGTCGCTTTCGAGGCCAGGGCCGAGGAGCGACTGACCCGGGGATTCATCTCGATGATGACTCGTCGGCCGGTGTGGGGCTCGACGGCGAACTGCACATTCGAGCCACCGGTCTCCACACCGACCCGCCTCAGGCAGGCGAAGGCCGCATCGCGCATCTCCTGGTACTCGACATCGGAAAGCGTCTGGATCGGGGCAACCGTGATCGAGTCACCGGTGTGCACCCCCATCGGATCGATGTTCTCGATCGAACACACGATCACCTGATTGTCGGCGTGATCCCGCATGACCTCGAGTTCGTACTCCTTCCACCCCGCGATCGATTCCTCGATCAGGATCTCGGTGATCGGGCTGGCGGCCAGGCCGTTGCTGGCCGCGATCTCGAACTCCTCGATCGTCGCGGCGGTACCGGTTCCCCGTCCCCCGAGGATGTAGGCAGGCCGGATGACGACGGGCAATCCGACCTCCTGCACGATGCGACGGGCTTCGACCATGCCGGCCTCGATGGCTGCGCTCTTGTTCGGGCCCGACCCGCGTGCGCTGCCGCTGATCGGCACCTCCATACCGATCTCGATCATCGCCTCCTTGAACCGTTCCCGGTCCTCGGCGGTGGCGATGGCTTCGGCATCGGCGCCGATCAACTCGACACCGTGGTCCTCGAGGACGCCGGCCTCGACCAGTTCCATCGCGAGGTTGAGGGCCGTCTGTCCACCCAGGGTCGGGAGCAGGGCCTGCGGCTTCTCCTGTTCGATGATGCGGGTCAGGACGTCGAGCGTGAGGGGTTCGATGTAGGTGGCGTCAGCGAACTCGGGATCGGTCATGATGGTCGCCGGGTTCGAGTTGGCCAGGACCACTCGATACCCGTCGGCCCGAAGAACTCGACACGCCTGTGTGCCCGAGTAGTCGAACTCGCAGGCCTGGCCGATCACGATCGGGCCGGAGCCGATGACGAGAATGGTCTCGATGTCAGATCGTCGGGGCATCAGTTGCCACCCTTCGTGCTGGTGTGGGACATGAGCTGATCGAAACGATCGAACAGGTACAGGCTGTCGTGAGGCCCGGGGCTGGCCTCGGGATGGTGCTGCACACTGAAGGCACGATGATCCCGAAGGGCCATTCCCTCGCAGACCCCGTCATTGAGGTTGACGTGGGTGATGTCGGCGACGTCGGCCACGGAATCGCCCACCACCGCGAAATTGTGGTTCTGGCTGGTGATCTCGACATGCCCGGTCGTCCGATCTCGGACCGGATGATTCGATCCGTGGTGGCCGAACGGCAGCTTCTCGACCGTGCCACCGACCGCAAGGGCAAGAATCTGATGCCCCAGACAGATACCGAAGATCGGGACCGCGTCGATCAACTGCTGAACGGCCGCGATCCCCGACGGCACCATCTCGGGGTCCCCGGGTCCGTTCGACAAGAAGACACCGGCCGGATTCCGGGCCAGCACATCGGACGCGGTCGTGGTGCTGGGCACGACCTCGACGGTTCCCAGGCCCGACAGATGGTGGAGGATCTGCGACTTGATGCCGAAGTCGTAGGCCACGATCAGCCGGTCGGGGGCGCCGTCTCGGCCCGAGATCGTGTAGGGCTGTGGCGTCGAGACCTCGCTGACCAGGTCGACCCCCGACGTGCCAGGTTCGGCCATCGCCGCGTGTTTCAACGTCGCCTCGTCGATCGCACCCGGACCGCCGGTGGGACCGAACGCACCGGGAAGGGCACCGGACTGGCGGATGATGCGGGTGAGTCTGCGGGTATCGACACCGCCGATCCCGGCTACCCCATGCCGGACCAGGAACCCGTCGAGGTGTTCCTCGGCCCGATGGTTGGAGAACCGGCGGGCGAGATCGCGTACGACGACTCCTCGGGCGAAGGTGCCACGGCTCTCGTTGTCGATCGGGTTCACGCCATAGTTCCCGATGTGAGGATAGGTGAAGCTGATGATCTGTCCGGCATAGGACGGATCGGTGATCACCTCCTGATACCCCGAGAGAGCCGTGTTGAAGACCACCTCTCCCGCTGCGATGCCGCCGATGGGCGATGCGCCCAGCATCTCCCCCTCGAACACGGAGCCATCGGCCAGCACGAGCGCGGCGGGCTGTATCTCTCGGCTCGTTCTGGCACGGGGCAAGGGGCTGACCGAATTCTGGTTCATCACATCTTTCCTGGTCGAAGGTTCGTTCATCGAGTCGCCTCGCCATCGCGCACGACGACCTCGCCGCCGAACACGGTGTGACGCACTCTGCCGGTCAACGTGCGACCCTCGAACGGCGTGTTCCTGGCCCGACTGGCCATGTCGGTGCCCGATACCTGCCAGGTCACGAACGGGTCGATGACGCACAGATTGGCCGGGTTGCCGTCCTGGATCGATCGACCATGGCGGGCCGCAAGTCCGGCGATCTCGGCCGGCCGCCACGACAGCAGCCCGATGATGTCGGCCAGCGGAAGGTCGAGCTCGTCCAGTGCGACGGCGAGGGCGGTCTCGAGTCCGAGCATGCCGGGCGGGGCCTGGTCGAACGGGAGTTCCTTGCTGTCGGGAGTGTGAGGAGCGTGGTCCGTGGCGATGGCATCGATCGTGCCATCGGCCAGGCCGGCCTTCACGGCTGCCACGTCGGATGCGGTTCGCAACGGCGGGTGGACCTTGAAGATCGGGTCGTATCCGGCGCACGTCGCATCGGTCAGACTGAAGTGGTGAGGCGTAGCTTCGGCGGTCACCGCAAGACCGCCCGCCTTGGCGGCCCGGACCATCGCCACGCTCCCGGCGGTGGAGAGATGCTGGAAGTGGACTCGCACGCCCGTCAGACGCGACAAGGCGATGTCGCGCATGACCATCAGTTCCTCGGCCTCCGACGGCTGCCCACCGAGACCGAGGCGAGCCGACCACTCACCCTCGTGCATGACCCCACCGGCGGACAACGCGGCGACCTCGCAGTGTTGGGCCAGTACGAACGGGACGCCATCGTCGGCGTACAGGCTGCCCGCGTACTCCAGCGCTCGACGCATGAACTGCGCGTCCTGGACCCCGCTACCGTCGTCGGTGAACATCCGCACTCCCAGTGCGGCGAGTTCGGCCATCGGCGACAGCTCGTGCCCCTCCCGGCCGACGCTGATCGAGCCCGACGGCTTGATCTCGCACAGCGCCGAAGCCCCGGCCGCGAGCACGTCGTTGATCACGGCGGCGGAGTCCATGCAGGGCGTCGTGTTCGGCATGGCCACCACCGCGGTGAAGCCGCCTCTGGCTGCGGCCCGACTGCCCGTTTCGATGGTTTCCGCTGCCTCGTTGCCGGGCTGACGCAGATGGACGTGAAGATCGACGAAACCGGGAGCCACGACACAACCGGAGATGTCGATGACGGTGTCCCCCGAGAGATCCGGACCGACGTTGACAATCACCCCGCTCTCGTGATCGACGACGACGTCGCCGGAACGTTCACCGAGCTGGTCGATGATGCGACCACCCTTCAGAACCGTGGTGCTCACGTTGCTCCTCTCATCGCGGTTGAACCCTCCTGCTCACTGCTCACTGCTCACTGACGCCGCCGTCGACGGGAGTGAATTGACCGGGGCCCAAGGAATTGAACAACACGGCCATCCGTACCGGCACTCCGTTGGTCACCTGGTCGAGCACCAGACTTCGTCGATCCTCCGTCACCTCGGGGTCGATCTCGACACCCCGAATCATCGGCCCCGGGTGCATGATCACGGCATCGGGGCGAAGCCGAGTCGCCCGCTCGGGTGTGAGGCCGAACTGCGTCCGGTACTCCCGCACGGTGGGAAGCAGGCTGTCACCCATGCGTTCGCGCTGGATGCGCAGCACGTAGAGCACATCCAGGTCACCCAGCACGTGGTCCAGATGCGTTTCCACCCCCACCGGCCAACCCTCCAGGCTGGCCGGCAGAAGGGTTCGTGGAGCGACCAGGGTGACCTGGGCTCCCAGCTTGGTGAAGGCATCGACGTTCGATCGGGCCACTCTCGAATGCTGGATGTCACCGCACAGGGCAATCTGCTTGCCCTCCAACGAACCGAAGTGCTGTTGCAGTGTGTAGCAGTCGAGCAGTGCCTGGGTTGGATGCTGGTGCCAGCCGTCTCCCGCGTTGATGACGGCGGCGTCGGTCCACTGGGTGATCTGGTTCGGCACCCCGGAACTGGCGTGCCGAACCACGATGCCGTCGATGCCCATCGCCGTGATGGTCTCGATGGTGTCACGCAGCGATTCGCCCTTCTTGACCGACGAGGAACCCGCAGTGAAGTTCACGACATCAGCCGATAACCGTCGGGCTGCCAGATCGAAGCTGAGACGGGTCCGGGTCGAATCCTCGAAGAACGCCAGCACGATGGTCCGGCCTCGTAGCGCCGGAACCTTCTTGATCTCGCGTTGCTGGATCTGCGAGAAGTCGGCGGCGAGATCGAGCAGATGGTGAAGGTCGTCGGCGCTGAGGTCAGCGATGGAGAGCAGGTGCTTCATCCTCGTTCCATCTCGCCAAGTTCGACACCCTCGATGGTGGCGTTCACCACCTCATCGCGGCGGGTCGGTAGGTTCTTTCCGACGAA
>CALACD010000475.1 GCA_937890445.1 uncultured Acidimicrobiia bacterium
CGGCGGCGGCGTCGTTGGCGTCACAGCCGGATCTTGCGTCGTTGACCAGGGTGGCGGTGAGCGCGGGCCCTGATGTCGTGGTGGTGCGACTCGATGGCCGGGTGGAGCTCGTGCTCTTGGATCTGTTCGCGCCGGGGCAGGCCGTGGAGTTGCGGGTCGAGGCCCAGGCTGCACCACGGCGCGGTGCAGCGGACCCGTGACGAGATGGCCGAATCGACCGGTGGAGTCCTGCTCCTGGCGGCGGTCGAGTACTCCCGCGGGAGTAGGCCCGAAGTATCCCGCTGTACGACGACGGCGCGAGGTCTGATCCTCATCATGATGGGCATGACCATCATCGACATTCCGACCACGCCTCCCGGGAGGTTCGCCCACCAGCGACCGGCCGCCCGGTTGGAGGACGCCTTCAAGATCTACGGCGAGGGCGACAGCGCCGTTCGTGCCCTCGACAACGTGAGCGTCGAGTTCACCACTGGCGCGTTCACCGCCATCATGGGCCCGTCGGGTTCGGGCAAGTCGACGCTGATGCACTCCGCTGCCGGTCTGGATCACTTGACCAGTGGCCGGGTCTTCATCGGGGACACCGACCTCTCGGGACTCTCCGACCGTGACCTCACGCTGCTTCGTCGCACCAAGATCGGCTTCATCTTCCAGGCGTTCAACCTGATCCCGACGCTCACGGCGGCCGAGAACATCGAGTTGCCCCTTGCCCTCGGAGGCAACAGGCCGGATCCGTCGACCTTTGCCCGGGTCGTCGAGGTGCTGGGCTTGTCGAATCGGCTCGGCCATCGGCCGAGCGAACTCTCCGGCGGCCAACAGCAGCGAGTGGCCGTGGCACGAGCGCTGGTGAGCGAACCCGAGATCGTCTTCGCCGACGAGCCGACCGGCAATCTCGACAGTCGCACCGGAGCCGAGATCCTCTCGTTCATGCAACGAGCGGTGCGGGACGTCGGCCAGACCATTGTCATGGTCACTCATGATCCGACGGCCGCGTCCTATGCCGATCGAGTCGTCTTCGTGAACGACGGCTCGATCGTCGACGACATGCTCGAGCCCACGACCGATGCCGTGTACGACCGGATGAAGGCATTCGGGCGATGACCGCCGCCACCAACCCGACCGGTGCCCGAACCGGCAGTTCGAAGGTGAGCGGCATGACGGCCGTGACGCTCAAGGGCCTGTGGGCCAACAAATCTCGGTTCGGGCTCTCGAGTCTCGCCGTGATCATCAGCGTGGCCTTTCTGACGGCCATGCTCATCCTGACCACTGCATTGGCCGGCACGACGACCGATGACTTGGCCGTGGCCAATGCGGGGGTCGACGTCGTCGTTCTCGGTGAAGAGCTCGGCCTGGGTGAGGGGCCGCCCGGAGCCGAAGCCGCGGTCCGGTCCATGGTGGATGTCTCGACCATCGACGCGCTGCTGGCCGTCGATGGTGTCGACGCTGCGGTCGGGATCCGAACCACTACCGCTCAACTGCTCGGTGTCGACGGTGCCCCCGTCGTCACCGGCAGCCGAACATCGCTGGGTGAGACGTGGATCGACAACGAGACGCTGGCCACGTTCGATCTGGTGGCCGGAACCGCGCCGGTCGACGGGATCGTGGTCGACCGCTCGCTCGCCGACGAGGCTGGTCTGGTCGTGGGTGACACGGTTCAGGTGTTGACCCCGATCGGAACCGAAATCGTCTCCGTTGATGGCATCGCCACCTTCGGCGAAGCCGACAGCGCCCCGGACACCGCCACGATCTTGTTTGCCGACGGCAACGATCTGCTCGGCACCGGAGGATTCGAACGGGTCGTCGTGGACACTGACCTGGACCCGACGGCGCTGCAGGGCGCGGCCGGAAACGGTGAGGTTCAGTCGGGTACGACCTATGTCACCGACCAGCAGAGCGTGATCGAAGCACGAACGAGTTTCCAGACCATCTTCTTCCTGGCCTTCGCCCTCATCGCTCTGATCGCGGGAACGACGATCATCTACAACACCTTCGTGATCGCGGTGGCCCAGCGAACTCGCGAGCTTGCTCTGCTCCGATCGATCGGCGCCAGCAAGGCCCAGGTGCTCAAGGCCGTGATGGGGGAGGCGGCCGTGGTTGGTGTGGTCGCCTCTGTCGTCGGTGCAGTGGTCGGGATCGGCTCGGCGTACGGGCTGGTCGCACTGTTCGAGGCCCTTGGACTCTCGATCCTCGCCGGCTCTCTCTCGGTCACCGTCGACTCGCTCGTCATCGGTGCGGGCGTCGGTCTGGTGGTCACGCTGGTCTCGGCTTTCGTGCCGGCCCGAAAGGCGGCGAACACCCCACCCATCGCTGCGCTCCGCGAGGCCGCAGTCGACCCTTCGGGTGTTTCGCTCACACGTAACTCAGTGGCGGGCCTCCTCCTGGTCGGCGGCTCCGGCCTGGCGCTGTTCGGGTCCATCGACGGAACTTGGGAAACCGCCGTCGGCGGCGTGCTGGCGGCCTTCATCGGCGTCGTCGTCGGTGGACCCATGATTGCCGGCTGGGTGTCACGTGGTGCGGGAGCTCCGCTCGCGCTGCTCGGCGGCGCCGTCGGCAGGCTGGCCAGCACGAATGCGGCCCGCAACCCCCGGCGCAGCGCATCGACTGCGCTGGCCTTGACGTTGGGTGTCGCCCTGATCGCCTTCTTCACCGTGGTTGCCAGTTCGTTGTCGGGAACGGTTGCGGCAGACACCGATGCCGCCCTGTCGGCCGATCAGGTCGTGTCGCCGTTCGCCGCTCTCGGCGGCCCCGACGATGTCACGTATCTACCGCCGTCGGTGGCCGATGGCATCGAGTTGGGCGACGGCGTCGAGGCCGTCGTGCCCTTGGCTTCGACCAACGTCTTCGTCGACGGCAGCATGGCCTTGGCTGCTGGTGCCGACGTGCGCCAGCTCGACCAGGTCTACGACCTGGCGGTCGTTGCCGGTTCGCTGGCGGAGGTGAGCGACGCGTCCATAGCGGTGCAGGCCGGTGTCGTCGACGGGGTGGTCGTGGGTGACGAGGTCACCCTCGTCTTCCCCCAGGCAGGCCAGACCTCGGTGAGGGTCGCCGCCATCTTCGAGACCAATCTCCCGGGACAGGTCCCCGCCCAGTATCTCTTCGATGACGCGGCCCTGGCCGTTCTGGCTCCCGATGCCGGCGATGCAGTCGTGTTCGTGTCCACCGACGGATCCGACGCAGCGCAGTCGGCCCTGGCGGCATCGGTCGAGGCCACGGGCGGGGCCATCGTCCAGACCGCCGACGAGTACATCGAGTCGCTCGGTAGTTCGGTCGATGCGTTCCTCAACTTCGTCTACGCGCTGCTCGGCGTCGCCGTGATCATTGCCTTCGTCGGCATTGCGAATACCACCGTGATGGCGATCGGTGAACGCACCAAGGAGATCGGCATGCTGCGATCGGTCGGAATGACGGCTGTGCAGGTTCGCCGAATGATTCGCAACGAGGCGCTGCTGCTCTCGCTGCAGGGTTCGGTGGTCGGCCTCGCCATCGGAGTGGGCGGGGTCTACGCAACCTTCTCTGCCATCGGCGACGACCAGTTCACGCTCGATCTGCCGCTGGCGTCCCTGGCCACGATCGGTGTCGCAGCTGCCGTCTCCGGTGTCGCGGCCGCGGCGTGGCCAGCGTGGCGAGCGAGCCGTAGGGCCCCGCTCGAGGCCATCGCCGGCTGACGAAGCGGTTCACGCTGGGTGGATTCCCCCTCTCGTGTCGGCACAGATGGTAGCCATCTGATCACCATGCGTGATGTTGTGAGGTGTCGGACGCTGGCGCTGCTGTTCATGGTGGGGAGTGTGTTGGCTGGTCTGCTGGCGAGGTCGGTGAACCGCCGCTGACCGTGGCCTTCGACGCCTCGACCTCGAGTGATCCCGACCCTGCAGACACCCTGACCTACCGCTGGGATTTCGACAGCAACGGAACGACCGATGCCGTCGGTGTCACCGCGACACACACCTACGATCGAGCCGGATCCTCGTCGGCCTCACCATTGCATTCCCAACGCTCCCGACGCCCGCCACGTCCATGATCTGGCAACCGTCGTCGGCGCTCGCCGCACCTTCGAGACGCCCGATCACGAGGCGCCGTCGTTCGTCGAGGCGGTGCTCACCGTCGATCCTTCCGGCTCAGCGGCCGCAGTGCAGACACAACCGATCATCTACCGCTTGGTGGATCTGGAGGTGGTGACGGTTCCCGCCGGGCTGGAGGCGGCGTTCGACTCACCTCCCAACCCTTCGTCGAATTGCAGCTGGGCGCTGATGCGAGGTTCGCTGGGTGGGTTGTATGCGACTGCGGTGGACGCCACGTTCGTGGATGATTCGGTGACGGCGGGCGTGACGTACACCTATGCGGTGCGAGCGGTCGATGCGGCAGGCAACATCAGTTGGCGCAGTAACCTGGCGACGTGGACGGCTCCGTAGGCCCATTCAGATTTCGGCCTTGCTGATGGCCATCGACGTGGAGGAGGCCCGCCGGCAACTCACCGCCCGCTTTCCTCTGGTCAACGATCATCCCGACGTGGCTGGAGTTCTGCGTCGACCGGAACTGTTGGCGCTGCTCGGGCCCGCTCTGGCTGCACCGTTTCGCGGTCGGGTGAGCGTGGTGATGGCCCCCGAGGCCCGAGGCCCGATCCTGGGAGCCCTGGTCGCGGTCGACCTGGGGGCAGGGCTGGCACTGGCTCGCAAGCAGGATCACAATCACCCCGGGAGTGACCGTCGGGTCACGTCGTCGCCGACCTGGCGGGGCACGCCCGTGTCGTTCGAAGCCCGCTCGTTCGATCTGGAACCGGACGATCGTGTCCTGATCGTTGACGACTGGATCACGACCGGCTCCACCGTTGACGCAATGCGACACTTCGTCGCCGAGGCCGGAGCTAACGTGGTCGGCGTCGCCGCACTGGTGAACAAGGCGGACGAAGCCACCCGTCGTCGTCTGCTGCCACACACCCTGGTCGACTTCGACGATCTCATCCGCAACGAGGACATGTCATGACTGTCACCATGCCCGAACGGTTTCGCATGCTGCACCAGGCGGGAACGTTCGTGTTGCCGAACCCGTGGGACATCGGCTCGGCCCGCATCCTCGAGTCGCTCGGCGCGGTGGCCTTGGCCACCACCAGCGCCGGACATGCCGCCAGCAAAGGCCGCCTCGACCAGAACGTGTCCATGGACGAGGTGCTGGCTCACGCCGAAGAGTTGATCGGGGCGATCGACATCCCGCTGAATCTCGACTCGGAACGATGCTTCGCCGAGACCCCCGAGGGGGTGCTGGCCAACGCCCGACGATTGGCCGAAACCGGTGCCGCCGGCTTTTCCATCGAGGACTACGACCCCGTCACCGGTGGAATCGATCCGATCGAACGTGCCGTGGAACGTGTTGCCGCAGCCGTCGAAGGCGCAGCATCGACCGGCGCAATGGTTACGGCTCGAACCGAGAACCATCTGTACGGCGTGGACGATCTGGATGACACGGTTGCCCGCCTGCAGGCCTTCGTCGGTGCCGGCGCCGCCGTGGTGTACGCCCCGGGGCTGGTCGATCTGGCCGCCATCGCCCGGGTCGTCGACGAGATCGATGCCCCGGTCAACGTGCTCGCCTTCGGGCGCGGGCCCACCGTGGCCGAGTTGGCCTCGGTCGGGGTGCGTCGCGTCTCGACCGGTTCGGGGCTGGCACGGGCAGCCCACGGAGCGCTTGTCAGCGCGGCCACCGAGCTGCTCGAGGTGGGAACGTTCTCGTTCCTGAGTGGTTCGTCCACCGATGGATCCTTCGCAGCGGTACCCATCAGTCGATCGCGACTCGACGCTGCCTTCGGTCACTGAGCGGCCATACGACTCATGCCGGCGGGGCGTTTGCTCAACCACGCCGGCTCGGCGGGCGACAAGCTGGTGAGGTGTTCACGCTCCTGGGTATCGCTGCTGGAACTGCTACCTATCTGGGTCTGGGCATCGTGGCCCGCTCGCAACGGATCGAGCTGCACCGGAACGACGAGGTGGGGCTGCGGGTCGGGATGGGGCACGATGTCAGAGCGAGGGAACGCCGGCGGGCGCCGCGGTTGGGGCCCACCGCACTGACGGACCTGACGCACGACCCCGAAATCACGGAGTGTGGTCAAAACCACTCATAGTGTTGATCGGTTCGAGGGTGACCCGTACGCTCGGCATCGATCATCAACGGTGGGAAGGTACGTGTGTACAGCAAACTCGGCGCGTTCGGTCGCGCATCTCGAGCCCTCGCTCTCGTCGGCGCGCTCGGCCTGTCGCTGATCTCGTTCTCGGCGCCCGCCGGAGCCGAGATCGCCAGCTATGCCGAGGACACCTGGGGTGTCTACAACTCGGTCGTGGGAGGCACCCTGACCGAGACGATCGACAGCGAAGTCATGGCCATGGAGCGGATCGGCAACCTGGTCTACGTGGGTGGCAAGTTCACAGAGGTCCGCCAGAACAACGGAGCGGCCCCGGTGTCCCAGTCCTATCTCGCTGCGTTCGACGCCCGGACCGGGGCCTACGTCAGCAGTTTCGACGTCGATCTGGGTGGTCCGGTCTATGCCCTTCAGGCATCGCCCGATGGCAGTCGCTTGTTCGTCGGCGGTGAGTTCAACGACGTTGCCGGCGTGCCCAACACACGGGCCCTGGTCGCGCTCGACCCCTTCACCGGGGCGGTGGACACCAGCTGGAAGGCTCAGGTCAAACTGAACGGTCGGGCTTCGGTCTACGAGCTCGATGCCGACAACAACTGGCTGTACGTGGGTGGCAGTTTCGATGGAGTCGGCGGTGGTGAAGGCGTCGCTCGACTCAACGTCGGCAATGTTGCTCGACTCTCCTTGGTCGGCGGAACCCCCGATTATGGCTTCGATCCGTTCGCGAACGGTGGATCGGTGTGGGGCATCGCAGCTTCGCCCGACGGAACACGGGTCTACGTCTCCGGGTACTTCACCAATGTCAACGGCGTCGGGGGTAGCGACGGGTTCGTCGCCCTCGACACCAGCGGCAACGTCGTGGGTACTCCGCTGAACGGTCTGCACAACAACGTGAATCGGAAGTACTACCTCGACGTCGAAGCAGTGAACGGCCTGGTGTTCGTGGCGGGTATGGAGCACATCGTCTATGTGCTCGACGCGTCCAACCTGTCGGTCATCACCCGCCACTCGACGGGGGGAACCAACAACGCCGCCTTCCAGACCGGTGGCGATTACCAGGATCTCGAGGTGGTGGGTGACCGGGTCTACGGTTCGAATCACGCCCGTGGGTCCCACTTCGCAAACGGTGACATCTACCGCTGGCTCCTCGGGCAGGGCGGAAGCTCCGGTGTGTGGGGCATGGTCGAAGGACCGGATGGCTGCATGTGGTTCGGCGGCGATCTGACCCGAGCGACCCGAGCCAACGGAACCAATCAGGGGCGCGGCGGCTTCACCAAGCACTGCGATCCTGCCGTTGCCGTTGACTCGGTGCGTCCCTCGGTTCCCGGCGGTGTCACGGTCACGGCCGCCGGCCGGGACGTGAACCTGACATGGAACCCGTCGGTCGACAACGTCGCCGTGACCGGGTACCAGATCTATCGGGCAACCAGTAATGGCGGTACCGCCACGCTCATCGGAGCGACCGGCTCGACCAGCTACACCGACGTTGGACTCCCCAACGGAACCTACTGGTACTACGTCCGGGCGTCCGACGCCGCCGGCAATCTCAGTTGGCGAACCGGCTACCGATCGGCGACGGTGCCCGGTGCCGGCGGTGGTGGCGACACCGAACGGCCGTCGACCCCCAGCGGTCTCGTACTCGAAAGCGCCTGGCGGATGGGTGCTTCGGTGTCTTGGAACGGTTCCACCGACAACGTCGGCGTCGCCGGCTACCAACTCTTCGATGCCGACACCGACCAACTGATCGCCACGACCACGGGCGCAACCAACAAGTTCGTCGGAAGCCTCACACCAGGGACGAGCTATCGGATCTACGTGAAGGCGATCGATGCGGCCGGGAATGCCAGTTGGCGGTCGAACATCCTGACGTTCAACACCCAGCCCTGAGGAAGCAGGGCTAGACGAGTGGCCACGGCCAGCGGTGGCCCCCGGTCTCGTCGTCGGGAAAGATCCCTTCGTCCAGAACAGCGCGCGCTCTCGTCATCATGGCATCGACCTCGAACTCATCGAGTAGGCAAACGAGGTCGACCGATGGCCCGTCGTCCACGAACTTCTCCACGGCGGCCATCTCGGTGTCGGGAATCGGCTCGCCGACGAAGTCCCAGATGACCGTACGAAGTTTCCACTGGGCGTGGAACGACAACCCGTGATCGATGCCGTAGACATGACCGTCGCGGCCAAGCAGGCAATGACCCGACTTCCGGTCGGTGTTGTTGGCGATCAGGTCCAGGACACAGAGTTGCTTCAGATCCGGTATCGCTCGTCCGGCCTCGAACAGGGTGAAGTAGTGCTCACTGAAGTCGGCATCGACGAAGGCCTGGAACGATCCTTCACCGAAGGGTCCGGTGCTGAGCGCCGTCGGTGGAATGACCGTGAACCCCAGGGCATGGGCCAGGCGGTAGGTGGCGACTTCGCGACGGTAGAGATCACCGGGGAAATCCCACAGCGGTCGTTCCCCGCGGCCGGGCTTGTAGATGGCTCGGTGTGCAACGGTGGCACCGGTGATGTCATGGCCGTGCACCGTGACCAGGAGCGTCGTATTCGAGCTGTGGGGCATCCGGCCCTCGATCTCGACCTCACCGGTCTCGAACAACTCGACCAGATCCTCGGCCGGGAGGTCGAAAGCAGCCATTGGTTCGTCGGTCATGGAGGCGGGGTCACCGTGGGTCGAGCTCAGTTCAGACGGGGGCACGCATGGCCACCGTCTTCGGGCTGTCCGCAAAGCCGGCACGGAGGTCGACTCTTGGCGACCAGTGCATCGGCTTTGGCGACGAACGAGGCGGCTCGGGCCGGATCGATGTGGACTCTCAGGCTCGATCCCGTCGACACATCGTCGAACAACTCGGGAAGTTCGTCCAGATCGTCATCGTCGAAGGGAACGAGTTCCTCGACCATCAGGACGATCTCGGCATCGGCTTCGTCGACGCCGACCGCGATCTGCCCCACGATCCAGTCGACCTCGATCGGCTCGACCAGATCGGCCGGTGGTAGCTCACCGGTGGGTGAAGGCAGATCCTCGAGGACGCCCCGAAGGAACTGCGCCAAGGCAACGACCTGTTGTTTCTCGAGCTTGAGCGAGAGTCGGCGATGCTCGTCCCCGGCCTGAATGTAGAAGACCCGGCTGCCCGGTTCGCCGATCGCTCCGGCGGCCAGGAGATTCGGTTCGCGTATGTCGTAGGTCTCAGGCATGGTGGATCTGCGGTCGACTCAGCTCGGTACGAGGTCGGTGAGATTGTCACCCATGCTATTGACGGCCAGCACGATTGGGCCACCGGTGGTGAAGGTGATGGCGGTGATGGAGCACGGTCCGATCACGATTCGTTGAAAGAGATCGAGGTGGGTTCCCATGGCGTCGGCCACTGCTGCTTTGATGGTGTCGGCGTGGGATGCGCACACGATGGTCTCCCCGGGATGACGAGCCACCAACTCTTGGAGCGCGCCCGTCATGCGGGCCTGCATCTCGGTGAAGGACTCGCCGCCGGGAAAGCGGAACCCGCTGGGATACGTCTGGACCTGTTTCCACTCGTCCAACTTGTTCAACTCGCTGAGCTTGCGGCCCGTCCAGCTCCCGAAGTCGGCCTCGATCAGCCCCTTGTGCTGGCGGACCCGCAGGCCGGTGAGCTTGGCGATGGGGGCGGCGGTCTCGCGCGCTCGTTCCATCGGGCTCGAATACACTGCCGCGACTCGTCCCGGTCCCAAGGCAGCGATTCTCTCTGCTGCCCGCTGTGCTTGTGCCTTGCCTTCGTCACCGAGGTGGAGCCCCTTGGCCCGGCCCGGCAACACCTGACCGGTCGTGGGTGTACGGCCGTGGCGAACCAGGAGCACCGTTGTCGGCTTCACTCCGTCGGGCGCCTTGGCCCCCGACCGTCGGGCGCGAGTGCCTGGTCTCTTGGCTGGGCCCTTGGCCGTCGAGGACTTCGTCTGAGGTGCCATCGGGGATCACCGTATCTAGGGTCGGGGCGATGACAGCCAGTCGAGGACAGCAGGACCTTTCGGAGATCGGCCGCGATGTGGCCGACTGTCGGGCCTGTCCGCGGCTCGTCGAGTGGCGGGAACGGGTGGCTCGTGAGCGGCGGGCCGCCTACGCCGACTGGGAGTACTGGGGTCGTGGTGTCCCGGGCTTCGGCGACGCCGAGGCCCGGGTGGTCGTGATCGGGCTGGCCCCTGCCGCTCATGGTGCGAATCGAACCGGTCGGATGTTCACCGGAGATCGATCTGGCGATTGGCTGTATCGAGCACTCCACCGGGCCGGTTTCGCCAACCAGCCGACGAGTACCGACATCGCCGATGGACTGGAGCTGACCGGGGCGTTCGTGACATCCCCGGTGAAGTGTGCGCCCCCCGCAAACAAGCCGACGCCGGTCGAACGAGACACGTGTCGACCGTTCCTGGATCGCGAGCTCGAGGTGATCGACGGGCGGGTGTTCGTTGCGCTGGGTGGTTTCGCGTATCAGGCGCTGTGCTCCTACTTCGCGGTTTCGCCTCGGCCGAAGTTCGGGCACGGCGTCGAGGTCACCCTGGACGGCGACCCGGTTCGGACCATTCTGTGCAGCTACCACGTGAGTCAGCAGAACACCTTCACCGGTCGACTCACCGAGCAGATGTTGGACGAAGTGTTCGAACGGGCACGGATCCTGGCCTCGGCATCGTGAGCGATCACCCCTGATGTCGAATGGGCCGAACGGCCCTCGTGTCGAGGCTCTGAATCAGCCGACATCTACCCCATGCCTACTGGTCACCCGTTCCTCACCGAAGTCCGTCAACGCGATGGATCGTCGCCCACGGCTCGGCCCTGTGTCGTCGACGGGTCGGTTGTCTGGCTACCGACCCTCGCTGGTCTGATGCGGGGCGAACGAAGTGTTCACCCGGCACCCCGCCAGGAGCTGTGGGCTGCCTTGGCGGCAGCCATGGTTTCCGACGATGCATTCGACCAATTGGACCGAGAGTTGGCCGAGGCGCGGCCTCTGGCCGAGGTGATCGACATCGAAGCATGGCGACAACGGAAGGCATCGGGATTCCACCGCGCCCAGGCGCCGGGGGCCAGCAAGGCAACGGACGGATCCCTCGATATCGAGGGGTCGATTGGAAGCTAACGTCATGGGGTGCCATCGGCCCCGCCCACTGTTCGAGTCGCATCACGGTTTGGAGTTGCATCGCGGGTTGGAGTTGCATCGCGGGTTGGAGTTGCATCGCGGGTGCGGACCATCGTGGCAACGCTGGCGGCGCTCGCAATCCTGGGAGGGTGTGGTCAGGACGCTCCCGAGGACTATTCCCAACAGACGCGAGACAATTTCCTGATCGCGTGCACCGCTCCATTGGAGGACTCGCGACTCGATGTGCAGATCTGTCAGTGCGTCTTCGACAAGGCACAGGTTCGCATGCCCTACGAGCGGTTCGCGAGTTTCGATCAGTCGTTGATCGACAACCCCGAGGCCGTCGTTCCTGCCGAATTGGTGGATCTGATCGCCGAGTGTGTCGTCGAGGAGGCCGAGCTCTGACGTCGGGACTACAATCGGCACGTAATGACCGACACTGCCGAAGCGACACCAACTGCGAAGAAGGAACGCTGGGCGTTCCAGTGGAAAGAGCTCCACGAAGAGGTCATCTCGTCAGGCCTCTGCACCGGTTGCGCCGGTTGCGTCATCTCGTGTCCCCATGACGTGATCGGATACAAGCACGAACCCGGTGCCTACAAGCCATTCCACCTGGAAGAGGAACTGGGCCCCGACAACTGCGGGCACGGTGAAAAGGGGTGCACATCGTGCACCCGAGCGTGCCCCAGGTTCCGCTCCTGGGAGACCGAGGCCGACGAGCATCTCTTCGGTCGGACCCGGAATGCCGACGAGATGTCGGGCATCTACAAGGACATCCTCCTGGTCCGGGCCAAGGATGACGGCGTGTACGAGAAAGGCCAGGACGGCGGTCTGGTATCGGCGATCCTGATCTGGTGCCTTGAGAACAACATCATCGACGGAGCCCTGGTGTCGGTGTTGGAGGGCGGAAGTGGTTGGAAGGCCGCGCCGGGGGTGGCCACCAACGCGGCCGAGGTCCTGGCCGGCGCCGGGAGTCGCTACACCTACTCGGCCAACACGATCGCCTACGACGAGGCCCGAGAGCGGGGCCTGGAGAATCTTGCCCTCGTCGGCATGAGTTGCCAGACCTCGATTGCCCCCGTCATGTGGCACCGCAAGGTCGGCAAGGTCTCCAAGCCGATCAAGCTGAACATCGGTCTACTGTGCTCGAAGAGCTTCGACGATTCGATGTTCGAGGAACTCTTCAAGGTCAAGTACGGCATCGCTGCTGAGGACATCGTCAAGATGAACATCAAAGGTGTCTTCCAGATTTGGACCAAGGACGGCGGCTACCACGAGATCAATCTGAAGGAATGCCACGCCTGGACTCGCGAGGGCTGCAATCACTGCCCCGACTTCGCAGCCGAGCATGCCGACATCTCCACCGGGGGTATCGGCAACGAGACCGACTGGACCCTGACCATCGTTCGAACCGAACTCGGTCGAGCCATCATGGACGCCATGATCTCCGACGGCGTCGTCGAGACTCGCCCCGGTGACGATGATCCCGCCGCCATCGCGCTGATGCACAAGCTTGCGGCCAAGAGCCGGTCACGATGGCCGCAGTGGGCCAACGGCGAGGCCGCCGTCGGGTTGCCCACCAAGAAGTAGCAGATGGTTCTGACGCGACCTGTCCCAGGTCTGGCCGCCGTCAGTCGAGCAACCCGGAGATGATGAACTCGGCCCGGCGGTTCGAGGCTGCGCCGAGCGAGGAGGTGTTGCTCTCGACCGGTTCCCATTCTCCGCGGGCGGTGGCCGACAATCGGTTGGCCCCGATGCCTCGATCGACCCAGTAGGCGACGACGGACTCGGCCCGAGCCAGGGACAGGCGAAGGTTGAAGTCTTCAGCGCCGGCAGTGTCGGTATGGCCGACGACTTCGATCGAGACAGCCGGGTTCTGGGCCATCAGGAGTAGGCCGAGGTCCAGGATCGGGACGAATTGGGGAGCAATGTCGGCGCTGCCCGACTCGAACAGCACCGTGTCCTCCACATAGAGCGGAGTTCCCTCGGAGGGCTTGGATGCCTGGGGATCGACGACGTGTTCGTTCACGACGTTGCCCTCCCCGACCACCGCCTCGGCTCTGGACTCGATTGCCTGCGACACTTCACGGGACGGCACCGTCCCACGGAGGTAGACGATGCCTCCTCGATACACCGCATGTCGGGCCGGTAGCGGCGCTGCCATTGTCGTCGGGTTGAGCGGATCGGGCTGACCCGACCCATCTCCGACCTGTCCGGGGATCGGAGAGGTCACGGTCGGACTCGAGAGGCGGGACCCGGAAGTTGACGGTTGCGTGTCGTTGCTCGTCACCGTGGGGGCCATGGACCCCTGATCACCGGGAAAGGCCAGAAGGTCCGGCCGGCTACCGGGCGGCGCGGCGTCGGTCGGCCACCGATTCGTTGCCAACACCGTGCCACCGATGACGAAGGCTGCGGTGACCGCACCAAGCCAGAAGGCTCGATGCTGGACGTGTCCGAGCCTGGAGTGAGGATCAGAAGAAGGCGTACTCGTAGCCGTAGTGGGAGGCGGTGGAGTCGCCGGCGTCACCCCGACGATCTGACTCCACGTCGGTAGCTTCTGGGGATCCTCCGTTGGCACTGCTCTCCCTCGAACTCGACTCGATGGTTGGGTCGTCGGTGGCCGCATCTTCGGCCGTGGTGATGACGGCAGCCCGGAGCGCGATCGCAGCGCGGATCGCGAGATCCTGCGTCAAACCGAGCGGAGTGGCTCCCATCGTCGTGCGGGCCGTCCGATGGTCGATGAACGAGCACGAGAAGTCGTCGTTCACCAAAACGACCGATTGGCAGGCCTGGGGGATGTTGGCAACGTCGTCGCTGAGCGCGATGACGCCGGCCGACCGGTTGATCTCGTCGTCGTCGAGCCCGTGCCACAGGCTTTCGAGGTTGTCGAGACCATCGATCACCAGGATCGGAAAGCCCCCCGCGCCGCTGGGTCGGGCGTGGGGGAGATAGTCGGCCCACCCCCAATCAGCCGCGTGCTCCTCGCCGGCCAGGATGGCGATCTCCATCTGGTCGGGAGGCGACATCGTCGCCAGGCTCACGAGCGCTTGGCGAGCGATCGCCAGCGCAGCCTGGCGACTGCCGATGATGGCCAACGGGCCAGCGGTCAGATCGGCTGCCAGTGGCGCCGACGGCAGAACCTGGATGTCGCGCAGCGCCTCTGCGGTCTGCGTGCTGATGCGGTATGGCCGGTCGAAGCGCGGTCGCCACGGCAGGTCGGCGTGCGCCACCGGTACGTGGGCGAACAGATGATGCGAGGCTTCGCGAGTCCACAGGCGTGGTCCCCGTTCCGATGCCTGGAAGAGCAGTTCCTCTGGGTCGGGGTGGGCGGCCCGGGTCGTGATCAACAGGTTCTGTCGGGCCGTGTGGATCCGATCGACCAGAAGGGGGAAGTCGTCCGGCACGGGGACCTCCACCAGATGATCGGGTGGCGGGACGGCCGATCGGTGGAGGTCCCGTACCGCTGGGGCACCGGGTGAGGAGGTCGGTAGGGACACCTTGTCGGAGGACGGTTCGGGGTTCGGCCTTCGGCGCCGACGAGTCGGTGGTCGACGGCGAGCCAGTACGAACCGAGCCGAGCCGACGTCGATGACGCTGTGGCCAACCACGGTCGGAGCGACGATCAGACGTTCGTCGAGCCGCACCGGCACGCCGACCGGGGTGATGACGACGTCGCCGACGTCATCGACGTCCAGGCGGAATCCAACGGTGGCATCGTCGAGCGACAATTGCATCCCGCCCGCCACGAACGGCAAAGCGTTTCCGGCTGTGAGTCCGGACACCTGCCGGAGTTCGAGTCCGACTGGTCCGAACGCCCCACGCGACGCAGAGCTCGCCAACTCCGGGGATCCTTGCAGGTGGGTCAGGATGGAGCGAGCGGCCGAGGGATGCATGCCACCCCTTCGACCAAAAGGGGCCTGGTCCTTTAGCCCTGGTTCGCTTGGGTGTGAATGCCCAGGTCAGCGATGATCGCAGATTGCGCTTCTGTGCAGGCGTCACGCACCCAGCAACCGTCCACATGGTCGTTGACGACCCCCATGGCCTGCATCGCGGCATAGGCGGTGGTCGGGCCGACGAACCGAAATCCGAGAGATTTCAGCGATTTGGCCAAGGCCGTCGATTCATCAGTCGAGGCCGGCACCTCGGTGAACGATGCCGGCGTTCGGGCTTCGGGTCGATGGGACCAGAAGACGTCGGCCAAGGTGCCACCCTTGGAATGGAGATCGACCAGGACGCCGGCATTGTGGATCGTGGCCTGGATCTTGCCCCGGTGGCGGATGATGCGGGCATCGGCCAGCAGGCGGATGACGTCGGTCTCATCGAACGATGCGACCACGGAAGCGTCGAAGTTCGCGAACAGCTCGCGGAACGCCTCTCGTTTGCGGAGGATGGTCAGCCACGAGAGACCGGACTGGAAGCCTTCGAGACAGAGCTTCTCGAACAGGGTTCGCTCGTCGGTGACCGGCCGACCCCATTCCTCGTCGTGATAGGTCACGTAATCGGGCGTCGCAGCGCACCAACCACAGCGGGGACGCTGATCATCAGGGCCGACGACGAGGTCGGTCATGACTGGTGTCGGCTCGGATCGGACTCGGTGGGGCCCATCGAGGCCGAGGATAGCGGTTCCTCGGGACGTGTTCGCCGGCCGATGGCGGCACAGGACCAC
>CALACD010000476.1 GCA_937890445.1 uncultured Acidimicrobiia bacterium
CGCCCGGCGACTGGCCCAACTCGGTCATGTCGTTCTGACCCCCGATCTGTTCTGGCGCCAACAGCCCGGCGTTTCCTTCGATTCGTCCGATCAGAACAACATGGCGCCTGCCATGGAAATCGCCAACGCCTGGGACGTCGATCTCGGACTGGCCGATCTCGGCGTGGCGCTCGACCACCTCAGGACCCTGCCGGAGGTGTCCGGTGCCGTCGGTGTGGTCGGCTTCTGCTTCGGTGGGACGCAGGCGTTCCGAGTAGCCGAGGCCTTCGACCCGTCCTGTGCAGTCTGCTACTACGGGTCTGGGATCCCCGATCATCTCGACCAATTGCACACCATCGAATGCCCCACCCTCCTGCACTTCGGCGATGAGGACCCGTTCATCCCCAACGAGACGGTGGCAGCAGTCGAGAATGCGGTTGCCGACAACCATCATGTGCTTGTCGACATCCACCCCGAAGCCGGGCACGCGTTCGACAATCATCTCGCTCCGCACTTCTCGAACCCGAAAGCGGCAGCCACCGCTTGGACCCAAACCGGAACGTTCCTCTTCACCCACCTCGGCGGCCCGCACATGGGGGCGTAACCCGCCGTCGGCATCGGCATCGGATCCTTCGGGTCGAGCGAATGCCCTCGAGCGATGGCGACATCTTGGGTGAGACGTGTTGGGTGAGCAGGTCGGGCTGACCCGATCGACTCAGGTGATGCCGAGTGTCCTGGCCGCACGACTGGCGGTCTTCGGTCCAGCCAGGAGTCGGAGCAGGATCAGCCCTTCGATGATGGCGACCGCCCCCTCGGCTTGGGCCTTCCGTTGGCTTTGTGTGCCCGCCATCAGCGCTGCGGCCCAGTCGATCCAGCCATTGACCAGGCTCGGCACCAGCGATGCATAGGGTTCGCGTCCCACAGCGGCCAGCCCGTTGGCTTCGAAGAACAGGGCGAACACCCGATCGTTGTCGGGTGACGACAGCAGCGGCCAGGCGACCCGTGCCATCTCGAGATGGTCGGCTGCGGGCGTGGTGAATGCCTGCGCCAGGCTGGCCTGCAACTCCAGTCCCATGGCCATGATGACCTCGCTGATGAGATCGGCCTTCGTCGGGAAGTAGTAGACGATGATGCGATCACTGATGCCGATCCGCTTGGCCAGACGCCCGAAGGTCAACTGACTCAACCCGTCCTCCAGAGCGGCATCGAGCGCGGCCCGGAGGATGTCGCTCTTGGTGTGTTTGTGACCCACGCCCTCGATTCTAGGGACCCCGGTGGTCGGAGGTTCCCGACGACAACCACTTCCGCGAACGGTCGCGTGTTCCGGCAGTGTTCATCGACTGGCGTGCATCAGTACAGACTCATCACGACCTGCGCTTGTCCCGCCCCGTGGCCTCGTGTCTCCCAATGGCCTCGACACCGGATGTGATGAGAGAGTGTGACCATGCATGATCTCGTCATCGTCAACGGAACCGTGGTCGACGGTACCGGCGCTCCTCGATTCGTCTCCGACATCGCCATCGACGGCGAAACCGTCGTCGCCATCGGCTCCGACCTCGGCCCGGCCCATCGCACGATCGATGCCACCGGCCACCTCGTCACTCCTGGGTGGGTCGACATCCACACCCACTACGACGGCCAGCTCACGTGGGATCCCGACCTCTCCCCGTCTTCGGTCAATGGGGTGACGTCGCTGGTCGTCGGCAACTGCGGTGTCGGATTTGCTCCCGCCCGCCCCGACAACCGCCAGTACCTCATCGAACTGCTCGAAGGAGTCGAGGACATCCCCGGAGCGGCGCTCGCCGAGGGGCTGCAGTGGGAATGGGAGAGCTTCCCCGAGTTCCTCGACGCACTCGAACGACGCCAGTGGCCGATCGACATCGGCACGCAGGTTCCGCACGCGGCGTTGCGGTACTACGTGATGGGTGACGACGGCGCCGACATGGACATCCCGGCCGATGCCGACCAGATCGCCACGATGGCCCTGCTCTGCGAGGAGGCCATCGCAGCCGGCGCCCTGGGTTTCACCACTTCGCGCACGATCGCCCACCGCACGAGCACGGGCCGCAAGATCGGCACGCTGAAGGCATCGACCGACGAAGTGCTCGGGGTCGCTGCTGCGCTGGGCAAGCTGAACCGCGGCGTGATCCAGCTGATCTCCGACGCCTACCAGTCGGACGATGACGAACTCGTCGAGAGCGAGATCGAATTGCTGCGTAGGCTCGCCACCGAAACTGGACGGCCCATCAGCTTCACTGTCCAGCAGAACGATGACACGCCGAACCGGTTCCGTGAACTGCTGGCAGCCATCGATCAGTGGAACGAGGCGGGCGCCAACGCCAAGGCCCAGGTGGCGATTCGCCCCATCGGCGTGTTGATCGGCCTCGATGCTTCGGCCAACCCGCTGAACTTCAGCCCGACCTATGTGGCGATGGCCGGCCTCGACCGAGCCGAGCGACTGGCTCGGCTGAGGTCACCTGACATCCGATCACAGATCCTGGGCGAGCATGGGCGAGCAACTCCGCGCAGCTTCGCCCGGGTCATCCACTCGGCCTACGACCGGATGTAT
This sequence comes from uncultured Acidimicrobiia bacterium, assembly GCA_937890445.1. Taxonomy (GTDB): domain Bacteria; phylum Actinomycetota; class Acidimicrobiia; order Acidimicrobiales; family SZUA-35; genus JAHECQ01. The sequence continues at coordinate 2,549 of CALACD010000476.1, forward strand.
CCCGTCGCCGACGTACCCGACTACGAGCCGACGCCGGAACGCTCGGTCGCCGGCATCGCAGCTGTGGACGGCCGTCCAGCGAACGAAGTCATGTACGACCTGCTCCTGGACAACGACGGTGGACGTCTGCTCTACATCCCACTCATGAACTACGCCAACGGCGATCTCGACGACGTACGCGAGATGATGACATCGCCGAACTCGATCTACGGGCTCTCCGATGCGGGTGCTCATTGCAACGCCATCTCCGACGGTTCGTTCCCGACCACGGCGATCACCCATTGGACTCGTGACCGAGCGAGAGGGGAACGGATACCGCTGGAAGATGTCGTTCATCGCCAGACCCAGGCCACTGCGGCCCACGTCGGCTGGACCGACCGGGGCGTGATCGCCGTCGGCAAGCTGGCCGACATCAACGTGATCGATCACGACCGCCTGAAGGTGATGGCACCACAACTGGTGGCCGACCTTCCGGCAGGGGGCACTCGCCTTCTGCAGAAGGTCGAGGGATACCGAGCCACGATCAAGCGGGGCGTCATCACCGTGCTCGACGACGAACTCACCGGTGAACGGCCGGGCCGTCTCCAGCGGGGCTGACCCCAGGAGATCGGGTGTACCGCCTCCAGCCCTGGTATCCAGTGACGGCAAAGGTCATCATCACGAGCGGCGCAGCGAGGAGAACCGCCGGTGCGACGACGTCAGCAGCGGCGCTGTCGCCTTCGGCGAGAACGAGGTAGGCGAGGTAGGCGGCGTAGAAGGCCGTCAGGACGAGGCCCTCCCACCGTTTGATCTGGAACCCATTCCACATGATCGGCACCAACACGATGGTTGCTGCGATCATCACCGGGAAATCGAGACGCAACGAAGAGTCACCGACGTTCACACCATCCGGAGACACGATGCCCGTGAGGCCGAGTACACACATCAAGTTGAACAAACACGAGCCGACGACGTTGCCGACAGCGATGTCACGCTGCCCACGAAACGCCGCCAGTATCGACGTCGCGAGCTCCGGAAGCGACGTACCAATGGCGACGACGGTGAGCCCGATGACCAGATCGCTGACTCCGAGCGATTCGGCGATGTCGGTCGCCGAATTGACGAGCAACTGTGACCCGATCACCAGAACCACGAGACCACCGACGACAAGAGAGATCTGGACGAGGATCGGTCGCTCGCCGACAGCGCCCTCGACCGACTCGATCGCCACGGCATACTCCTGGGAGACGGCTGCGGTCTCGCGTCTCGATGCCCGGATCAGCCACCACGTGTAGGCAATGACACCGGAGAACAACAGGACGCCGTCCACCCGTCCGATGCGATTGTCCAGCGACATCAGCAACGCCACGATCGACACGCCAACCAGAAGTGGGACATCGATCCGCACGATCCGCTGCGACACCGCTAGCCCACCGACGACCGCTGACGCGCCGAGGATCAGCAGGATGTTCGCGATGTTGCTGCCAGCCACGTTGCCGAATGCCACGTCACTGTTGCCCGAGATGGACGAAGCGACACTCACCGCCAACTCAGGAGCGCTCGTGCCGAACGCAACCACCGTCAAGCCGATGACCACCGGCTGAACACCCAGTCTCGTTGCGATCGCAGCGGCGCCCTTGACGAGGAACTCGGCCCCGGCAACCAGACATCCCAGACCGATCACCAATCCAACAATCGTCCCCGCGCTCACCAGGACGACCGAGCGAACTGTTCGAGGCTGGAGAGCAGCAACGCAGCCGGGCGGCAATCATTCATCGACTGGCACCAAGCCGCTCGGCTGATCCCAGGAAGTGTGCAGTGCGCCACGAGGGCCCTTTCAGCGTACGGTGATCGTTCGCTGAAGGTCTCTCCGCCCAATCCTCGGGCTGGCCCCGCCGGCTCAGATCTCGAGCGTGATGTCGACGGACCTCGCGGGATACTCCCCTTCAGTGCTGCACACGCTACGGCCCGCACGGTCGCTCCCAACCGCGGGACCGAGAATTCCGCGCAGTCCAGTCCCGCGCCTGCACGGCTGCTCGGACGGTGACCTTGGCCTCTGTCCGAGGACGGCCACGACAGGCACCATGCTCTCCACAGTCCCGCAAATCACGACAGTCCCCGCAATCACGAATCCGACGAACGCAAGGATGGATGAACCATGAGCAAGGCAGAGGTGAAGAAGGCTTGGAGCAAGGTCGCAGACGAGATCAGCGGACTCGGGTTGAAGCTCAAGCTCCATCTTCAGGAGGAAACTGCCGCCGATGACGGCGAAGAGATGAAGGCAGCGTTCAAGAGGCTGGGCGATGCCATCGAAGACACCGTCGAGGCAGCGGAGAAGGCAGCCAAGGACACTGCGGTACGACAGGATGTCCGCGATACGGGTACGGCACTGATCGATGCACTTCAGGCCACGGTCGACAAGGCCGTCGCCGGTGTTCGATCATCGCTCCAGTAGCAGGCGCTGCCCTGGATCACCGAGGGCAACTGACGGCAATCACGACGGCGCTCGCCAGGGCCACGTGAGGAGCTTGAACGTGCTGACAACCAGGCCGAAGAAAGCTCCGATGAGGGCCACCCCGAGGAGGACGCGGAGCGGCCACGACCAGTCGACATCGTAGGTGGAGAAGTCGAAGGGAAAGATCTGCAGCGTCCTCCAGATACCCAAGCAGCTGACACCTGCGGTAACTGCGTCGTTCAGCAATCGGGGGAAGAAGCGTTCGGCGGCAACGAACATCGCCCCATACCCGATGATGCTGACGACGCACGCGGCGGTGATCCAGGGCAGGACCCCGGTGAAGTCCTCGGTCAGGAAGCCGGGCCGCCCCCAACCCAACAGACGGTGGGCCGCCCAGAGCAGCACGACGTTCGCAGTTGCTCCGAGGAGGTACCCAACTCGTTTGGCGACCGAACTCGGCGTCCGATCCATCGATTCCTGAGCGTGTCCCTCGGCCACACCAGATCACGACCCTCATCGCAGCCATGGGTACCTCCCCTGCCAGATCGACCTATTCGCCCTGCACCGGCACGTACGCATCCCGAGACAGGAGGTCTCGGAATCGGGAGCCGGTCACGGGTGCGGCAGCACGACGACGGGCCGGCGACTCTGATAGAGCAGCTTGGAAGGAACATGCCCCAGTACTCGGCCATGGAGATTATGGTGCCGTTTCTGCCCAACCATGACGGCCGAAGCTTCGATGTCGGCGGCCCGATTCATCAGTTCGTCGGCGGGATCCCCTTCGGTCGGGTACAGCTCGACGATCG
>CALACD010000477.1 GCA_937890445.1 uncultured Acidimicrobiia bacterium
GGCCTTCGCCGGCCCTTCGTCTCACTTCCGAAGAAGCCGAGGAATCGGTCGTCGGCGCACAACAGCTGGCCAATGTTCGCTGGTCGGTCGTGTTCGACGACATCGAACTCACGGCTTCGGAGATCGCCGAACTGGCGGCCCAGGCCCGCCCGCTGGTGCGCTCGCACGGCCAATGGGTCGAACTGGACAAGGCCGATCTGGCCGAAGCTGCTGCGGCATTGGCCGAGCGAGCCGACAATACGCGCCTCAGCGGCGCCGACATGCTGCGCCACGCGCTGGGTCTCGAGGGTTCTCCACTGTCGGGCGGCATCAGCGTCGCCGGAGACGGTTGGGCGGCAGATCTGCTGCGCAGCGCGTCGTCGATACCAGATGATCTTCCGACACGACCCGAGGGGTTCGAGGGTGAACTGCGCAGCTACCAGGCCGAAGCCCGCGGCTGGCTCAGCTTCCTCGACAACGCCGGGCTCGGCGGCTGCCTGGCCCTCGACATGGGCTTGGGCAAGACGCCGACCATGCTGGCCCATCTGCGGGCCTCCACCTCGGGAACCGCATTGGTGGTGGCCCCGCCGGCCGTGGTCGGCAACTGGGCCAACGAGGCCGCCCAGTTCGTGCCCGACCTTCGGGTCGTCGTCCATCATGGACCAAACCGGGCCACCGGCGACGCGGTGGCTCGGCTGGCCGAGCGAGCCGACATCGTCATCACCACCTATGGCACCGCCGTGCGCGACGCCGACCTGCTGGAGAAGATCAGTTGGGGCAAGGTGATTCTGGACGAAGCGCAGGCGATCAAGAACCCGGCAAGCGACACCGCTCGGCAGCTTCGGCGTATCCCGGCACGCAGCCGGATCGCGTTGACGGGAACCCCGATCGAGAACGGCCTGGGTGATCTGTGGGCCATCATGGACTTCACCAATCCCGGGCTGGTCGGTAGTCGTGCCCAGTTCGTGTCTCAACTCTCGCCCAGCGGTACGGGCAAGGATGGGGCCGAGAGCGCACTCCGGGCCCTCAACGGCATCCTGGTCTTCCGTCGAACGAAGTCCGAGCCCGCCATTGCGGCCGAGTTGCCCGACCGCATCGACGAACTGGCTCATTGCAGCATGACTCCGGAACAGATCGGCCTCTATCAGGCCGTGCTCGACAATCTGGTCATCACCACGAGCGGCGAGGATGGTCCCCGGAAGAAGGGGGCGGTGTTGGCCGCCATCACCGCGCTCAAGCAGATCTGCAATCATCCGTCGGCCTACGAGAAGGACGACAAACCGCTCGATGGCCGATCGGGGAAACTGGCCCGGCTCAACGAGATCATCGACAACGTCTTCGAGGCCGACGAGCGAGTCCTCATCTTCACTCACTTCGCCTCCTGGGGCGAGCGTCTTGCCACCTACCTGAGCGAGCGAACCGGTCAGCCCATTGCCTGCTACCACGGCGGTCTGGCCCGAGGCGCCCGGGATCGGATGATCGAGACGTTCCAGAGTGGCACCGGCAAGGGAGCCCTGGTGCTTTCCCTCAAGGCAGGTGGCACCGGATTGAACCTCACCGCCGCCAACCACGTCGTGCTCTACGATCGCTGGTGGAATCCGGCGGTCGAAGACCAGGCCCGAGACCGTGTGTGGCGCATCGGCCAGAAGAACACCGTCATCTGCCACCGCCTGGTCTGCCCAGGCACCGTCGACGAGCGGGTCGAAGAAGTGGTGGCCGGCAAACGACGTATCGCCGACATGGTGCTGCCCAAGTCGAGTTCGATCGGTGACCTCGACGCCGAGCAGTTGCGGGCCGCCCTCGGCATCGACCCCGAGCTGCTGCTCACCGAGGACGAGACCGCTG
>CALACD010000478.1 GCA_937890445.1 uncultured Acidimicrobiia bacterium
GCGTAGCTGAACACGCCCATGTACCCGTCGTTGTAGGTGTTGTCCTGAATGGTGAGGATCTTCTCTCTCACCTGGTCAGGAGTTCCCCAGACCTGCAGTCCGAGGAAGAACTCGGTCATCTTGTCCATCCCGCCCGGCGCGTTGAGCATGTCGTGCATCTGGCCGTGGAACTCGTAACCGGGAGTGTTCTTGAGGTGGTCCTTGTCGAACTCGTAGTGCTCGATGATCGAATCCCAGTAGCCGCCGATGTAGGTACGAGCCATTGTCTCTGCCTTGTCCGCGGACTTGTCGACGTAGGTCCATCCCGCCACCATGGGCGGGGGCGGCTCCTCCCCGGTTGCCTCACGGAACGTGGCCCGATAGGTCTCGAGTTCGGCTCGCACCGTCTTCCACGGCTTCTGGGGCACGATCAGGATGCCCACGCCCATCTTGGCCATGATCTCGGCCGACTCGGTCGAGACCGCGGCGGCGAAGGCTCGACCCCGGAAGCTCTTCTCGGGTCGGGGCCGAATGTCCTTTCGGGGCTGACGGATGAACTGCCCGTCGTACTCGCACCATCCTTGTTCCAACCCGGTGAGCAGCATGTCGGCCGACTCGGCGAATCGCTGCCTGGCCTCGGGCATCTCGACTCGGAAGCCCTCGAACTCGACACGTCCGGTGCCCCGTCCCATGCCGAGGATCACCCGGCCGCCGGACATGACATCGAGCATGGCGATCTCTTCGGCGACCCGCATCGGATCGTGCCAGGGGAGCACGCACACCATCGATCCCAGTTGGATCCGCTCGGTGCAGGCGGCCATGTAGGTCAGGAACTGAAAGACATCGGGACACATCGTGTAGTCGGTGAAGTGATGTTCGACGCTCCAGATGGAGTCGAAACCGAGCGGTTCGGCCAGGCGGGCCAAGGCCAGATCCTGGGCGTAGACCTGCGAATCGGGAATCTTCTCGCCCGGATTCTGGAAGATGACGGACATTCCGACATGCATGTGCTGTTCCCCTTTGTTCGGACACAGGTTCGAGGCTCGAACCAATCCCCACGGTAGCCAACATGGGAATGGGGGTCGAGAAATCGGCGTTGGTACCCTGTGCATTCGACCCCTTCTGGAGAAACTGTGACCACCACCGAAACCGAGAACATCGACACTCAGACACCGGTGCTCGCCGTGTCAGATGTCGCGCTGGCCACCGTCCTCGAAGTCCGGGCCAGTGAAGACGATCCCGTGAACACCGCGCTCAAGGTGGCCATCACCGGTTCGAACATGACCGAGTTCACCTATGCGCTGGAATTGCTGCCGCTGTCGGAGGCCGACGCCGACGACGTCATCTACACCCAAGGTGATCACGGCGAGCTCACAGTGGTCATTCCCGCCAGTTCTGTGGCTCGGATGCAGGGCAGCATGCTCGACGTGCCGGCCGGAGGTGCCAACGGTGGCCTGGTCATCCGCAATCCCAACACCCCCAATCCACTCGAAGGCCTCGATCTCGAGCTGACCGGCGAACTCCCCGAGAAGGTCCAGGCGGTTCTGGACCAGGCGGTCAACCCGGCCCTGGCTTCCCACGGCGGCTTCGCGGCCCTGGCCGGCGTCGACGACAACGGGCCCGAGGACGTGAAGGTGTACGTCACCATGGGCGGCGGATGTCAGGGATGCGCAGCCAGCGCGATGACGTTGCAGGACGGGATCAAGACCATGTTGATGGAAGCACTGCCCGAGATCACCGAGGTGCTCGATGCCACCGATCACAGCGCCGGAGAGAATCCCTTCTACGAATAGCGCGCACGCTGGGTCTCGTCGTCTGATGTCCGGACGATCGAGAGCGTGCCGGTCGCGGCGTCGAGGCGCACACGATCACCCGTCACCACGTTGGTCATCGGACCCATGTTGGTGGCTGCCGGTACACCGAGTTCGCGCAGGATGATCGAACCATGAGACAGGTCGCCACCGATCTCGACGGCGACTCCGGCAACCTGGGCAAAGATCGGGACCCACCCGGCGTCGACGCTGCGGGCGATCAACACGGTGGTTCCCGGATCGAAGCCTGGGGGTAGACCGTCGGGTGGTTCGTCGCAACGAAGTGCCGTGCCGTAGACGGTTCCGTTGGTCAGGGACACTCCCTTGTAGACGAGATGATCGTCCGAGACGGTCGTTGCCTGCAGCCGGGTCAGGTCATCGAACCGATGGATGATGTCGGGCAGTCGCAGTTCGGCTCGTGCCGCGATCTCCCGCCGCCGAAGTGCAAGGTCCGCGGCGCTGAAGGGCTGCCCGTGATCGATGGCCGCCAGTTCGTCGACCGACAGGTCGAACACGGCCTCACGGTCGGGGAGCAGTCCGGTCTCGACTGCTTCACGGGCCAGGTCGAGGAGTCGTGTCCGAAGCTGGGCGAACGCAGTCATGGCCTGCCAACGGATCCTCTCCCGAGCCAGCATCGGGCGGCGAGCCGCAATCCGGATGGGCCAGGTCAGTAGCAGCTTGGTCCCCGTCGGCAAGCTCGAGCCGAGGGGCTGCGTGGTCGGCATCCCCAGCTGGCCGATGGCCCGCAGTATCGGCTCCGGCCTCTCGGCGAACCGAGGTCGTGCAATATCACTCTCGTACACCCCTCGATGTCCGTGTTGGGTCACCCACTCGGCCCATGCCGCGGCGAATCGAGGATCGTTCGGAATGCGATTGGCGGCCAGGTCGGATCGGATGGACGGGTCGGACCGGGCGAGCTCCCGTAGCGGTTGCAGATCCTCGAGCATGGTCGAGCCCGGTGTGCGTTGGCAGCGAAGGTGTGCCTCGAGGACTCCCAGGCGTCGCAGGACCGACACCGGACCGGCCATCGCCGTTGCCAACGCCGACATCTCCGTGACGAGCGCGATGTAGCATCCGCGGAGACAGGCCAGGGTGGTGGCGAAGTCGGGACCGGCACCGGCGACCAGTTGATCGATGTGGCGTTCGGTACGGCGGGCGTGACCAACGGCGCGGAGTTGGGCGATGCCGAGTCGAGCGAAGGTGGGAGCGGCCAACGCGATGCGCTTCGGTCGTGGGCCGACGACGATCTCGGGATCGCCGCCCAGTGACTCGGACAACAGTGCGGTGGGTAGACCGAGGCGACGCAGGAGATCGGTGAGCTGTGAGAGGTTGATGTACGGACGCCCGGCGAAGGATTCGATGAACGGGCGGTCGACGGGCAGCCGTGGATCGGCCGATCGGTAGTGGTCCATCAGATCGAAGCTGGCGGACTCGATGATCGAGGTCATCAGGACCGAAGGCAACTCGGGGAGGATCTCCTTGTGGTTGGCGATGGTGAAGGCCTCGTTGCGCCTCGGTTTCGCGGTGATGGGCCGCAACTGGACCAGCCAGCAGGTTTCGCCGTCGTCGGCCCATTCGATGTCCCAGTCCTGCTCTCCGAACGTCCGCCGGATCGATCGCATCAAGGTGGACAGGCGTTGTTGCCACGGTGGCAGCGAGCTGTCCGGTCGTTCGAAGCGACGCAGTTTGGCCAACTCGAACCCCTCACCCGCCTCGGCTCCGGACACCAGCGAGTCGGCGAGCCCCGCGACCACGTTGCCGAGATCGTCCTCGAACTGCGCTTCGGTGAACACCACACCGGCCCACCGGGCATCGATCTGACGCATCACGAGCACGTCCAGCCGCGTCGAGAGAGGTACGGGAAGGCCGGAGGCTCGGACCCGGTCGGCCGATCCCCGGACGGTTTCGATGGCGCCACGGACGGCCTCCGGATCGCAAGGAACGTCGAGGATGGTGTCGAAGAAGCCGGCCATCGCCGTCGCCGAGGAATCCTCGGCCGAGAAGGCTGAGCGGACGGCAACCGGGCCGCCCGCGACGGGCGACAGATCTCGGACTCCGATGTCGACCGGCTGGAGATGAGCGACCACGAACCCGGCGGGGACCGCGATGCCGGCTCTCGCAGCTCGGTCGAGATTGGCGGCCTTGGAACCGACACCGCAGTCTGCGACCCGGCCCGATCCCAGCACCAGCGGGACCATCTCGGCCCGGCCCATCAGGATCCTTGGACGAGACGGGCTGCGATCTCGGCCACGACCGTGGCGTAGTCGGCGGGTTGTTCGATCATCGGGTAGTGGCCCCAGCCCTCGATGATCCGGCGTTCGCCGTGGCGGAGGCGCCGGGCCAGGTCGTCGGCCTGGCTGGGTTGCAGGATGCGGTCCCGGTCGCCCCACAGGATGGAGGTCGGCACCGACGTGTCGGGCAGACCATCGAACCACTCCGAAGTCAGGAGATCGAACATCACCTCGAATCCGTCAGCTCGGCCGTACTCGGCCAGGAAGCGTCGGCCGTACTCCGGTGGCGTGTCGGCGAACAGGCGCCGACCGGCCAACCGTTGGGTGAGCGGCGATGCGACGACCGCCTTGGCCAGCCTCCTGATCACGGGGGCCGACATGATCCTGGGGAACCAGCGTTGGTCGAGGTTGGCTCCGACGGGTGCATGCAGAATCAGCCCTGCGACGAGTTGTGGCCGATGCGCGACCGCGTCCAGGGCCAGCGCACCCCCGATGCCGTGGCCCAGCAGCACTCGAGGTTCGGCTCGAGCCTCGACCTCGGCGACGATGGCGTCGGTGAACGTCGCCATCGACGCCGGTCCCGATGGCAGCGGAATGCCAGCGAAGCCGGGCAGGGTGATGGCGTGGAGTTCGACTCCTCGGGCGAGAGGAACCGGGAGACGTTCCCATCGGAAGGCGCCGCCACCGTTCCCGTGTACCGCGATCACCGAGATGGTCATGACGGCAGTGTCGCGCAGGGGCCCTCCGGTCAGCGGCATCGGTCGAGCCGACCGTTGCCGCCATCTTCCTTCGCCCCCGCGACAGAGCTAGGGTCGTCTCCGAATCATCCGGAACCTCCAGGAGGCCTCCATGCGGGGAATTGTCGGCTACGGGGCCTACGTGCCCTACAACCGTCTGCAGCGAAGCAAGATCACCGAGGCGCTCGGCGCTGGTGGAGGCAAGGGCACCAGAGCCGTTGCCGGCTACGACGAGGACGCCACGTCGATGGCGGTCGAGGCCAGTCGGAACTTGATGAGGTCGGTCGACGTCGTTCCCGACTCGGTCTACTTCGCTACCGCCACCCCGCCGTACCTCGACAAGACCAATGCGACGGTGATCCATGCCGCATTGCATCTTCCGAGCCATGTGTTCGCCGGCGACGTGGGGGGCTCGACCCGGTCGGTCAACGCCGCGCTCAGGGCCGCGTTGGAGGGGCAGCGGCCGACGCTGATCGCGGCGGCCGATGTTCGAAGTGGACGTCCGAGTTCGGCTGATGAGTCCGTGCTCGGCGATGCGGCAGTGGCCTGGTTGATCGGCGGCGACGACGACGGACCGGTGGTCGCCGAGTGGTTGGGCGGAGCGTCGCAAACGGCCGAGTTCCTCGATCGATGGCGGCTCCCGGAATGGAACTACAGCCGTGTCTGGGAAGAACGCTTCGGCGAACACGTCTACCTTCCGCTCGTCGCCGAGGCTGCGTCCGCTGCGTTCGCTGCCACCGGTTTGGTTCCGAGTGACGTGGACGTGGCCATCATCACCGGACTGCACACCCGGGCGGTGCGGGGGGCGGCACGGGCGGCCGGCATCGAAGGGGTCAGGATCGCCGATGATCTGAGCGACACCGTCGGCAACACCGGAAGCTCCCATGCCGGCCTGATCCTGGCGTCGGTGCTCGATGGGGCCGAGTCGGGGCAGACGATCATGGTGATTCACCTGGCCGATGGCTGTGACGTCGGGTTCTACCGAACCACCGATGCCATCGCCGGCTACACGTCCTCGAATCCGGTCGCGGACCAGATCGCCAACGGAAACGACGGCCTGGACTACGCGGCCTTCCTCACGTGGCGAGGTTTCCTGGATCGAGAGCCGCCGCGTCGGCCCGACCCCGAAGGTCCTGCCGCGCCGCCGTCCTATCGGTCCGAGAACTGGAAGTACGCGTTCTTCGGTTCCAAGGACCGCAGCAGCGGTGCCATCCATCTGCCTCCGCAACGGGTGTCGGTGAAGGGCGGCGCCGTCGACGAGATGGAGTTGGTGCCCATGGCCGACGTCCAGGCCACCGTGGCCACGTTCACCATCGACCGCCTGGCCTACTCGTTGTCGCCACCCACCATCGCAGTCGTGATCGACTTCGATGGCGGCGGCCGCTTCAGTTGCGAGCTCGCTGATGCCGATACCGTCAAGATCGGTGATCGAGTACAGATGACCTTCCGTCGTATGATGACGGCCAAGGGGATTCACAACTACTTCTGGAAAGCGAAGCCGGTCACGGCCTAGTCTTTTCCATCAGGGCGTCAGGGACCGACGGAACACAACTCGAACGAACACAACTCGAACAGAGACAGCTCGAACAGAGACGAGGAACAGGACATGGCATCGAACGGCATCAAGGATCAGGTGGCCATCATCGGGATGGGCTGCACGAACTTCGGCGAGCACTGGGATCGATCGGTGGACGACATGCTCATCGATGCCTCCCAGGAGGCGTACGCATCAGCCGGCCTCACGCCGGACGACGTCGACGCCTACTGGTTCGGCACGTTCGGTTCCGGGGTGTCGGGGCTCACCTTGAGTCGCGCGCTGAAGATCGACTACAAACCCGTGACTCGGGTCGAGAACATGTGCGCCACCGGTTCCGAGGCCTTCCGCAATGCATGCTACGCCGTTGCCTCTGGCGCCTACGACACGGTGATGGCCATCGGCGTCGAGAAACTCAAGGACAACGGCATGTCGGGCCTCGTCACCGGCAACATCCCCGATGACGGCACGCTGTCGCAGCTGACGGCACCCGCCATGTTCAGCCTGCTGGCCCCGGCCTATGCCGAGAAGTACGGGGTGGACGAAGCCGAGATGAAGGACGTGCTGACGCGCATCGCGTGGAAGAACCACTACAACGGTGCACGGAACCCCCGGGCCCAGTTCCGCAAGGAGGTGGGCAAGGACGTGATCTGCAACGCTCCGCTGATTGCCGGGCAACTGGGCATCTTCGACTGCTCCGGAGTGAGTGACGGTTCGGCCGCTGCGATCATCTGTCGGGCCGAGGACGCCCACAAGTACACCGACAAGCCCCTGTACGTGAAGGCCTTGTCGTTCACGGCTGGTCCGGCCGCCGGACCCATCGATCCCGACTACGACTACACCACGTTCCACGAGGTGTCGGCCTGCGCTGCCGACGCCTACAAGCAAGCGGGTGTCACCGATCCCCGGGCCGAGATTGCCATGGCCGAGGTGCACGACTGTTTCACGCCGACCGAACTGGTGCTGATGGAAGACCTGGGCTTCGCCGAGCGGGGCATCGGTTGGAAAGAGGTCATGGCCGGCACGTTCGACCTGGATGGTGAGCTGCCCGTCAACCCCGACGGTGGCCTCAAGAGCTTCGGCCACCCGATCGGGGCATCGGGCCTGCGGATGCTGTTCGAGTGCTGGCTGCAGCTCCGCCAGGAAGCCCCCGAGGAACGTC
>CALACD010000479.1 GCA_937890445.1 uncultured Acidimicrobiia bacterium
CCGAACAGGACGCCATCGACACCGCCTCGATTCTCCTCAAGTACCGGAGCGACATCGAGAAGGTCGTCAAGGAGTTCTCGACCAACTCCACGACCCACTTCGAGACATCGGCCAGCTGATGTCGGTGACCGCCCCGTCCGATTCACCGAACGGCGCTGCCGGCGGCGTCGAGACCAACGACACGCTCTTCGAGTTGCTCGAGGGCTTCGTGCAGGATCTCCGAACCGCCGGGTTGCCGGTGTCGCTGTCGGAGAACATCGACGCGGCCATCGCTGTCAAACACATCCCGATCGAAGACCGCAACGCGTTCAAGTACGCGTTGGCGGCAACGCTGGTCAAGAACAACTCGCATTGGCGCACGTTCGAGACGCTGTTCGAGGTCTACTTCTCGCTGCGAGGCAAGGAGTACGCCCTGGGGGATGGTGCCGACGATCCGTTCGACCAACTCGACATGGACGACAACGACGGTGGCGAGGACGGTCAGGAGGGTGAGGGCGGTCAAGGTGGGGGAGGTAACGGACTCTCTCCCGAGGAGTTGGCCGAACTGCTGTATCAGGCTCTCCTCAAGGGTGATGACGCCTTGATGCGGGCGTTGGCTCGTCAGGCCGTGAAGCGTTACGCCGGTATGGAGCCAGGTCGACCTGTTGGCGGGACCTACTATCTGTATCGCACGCTGCGAAATCTCGACCTGGACGGAATGATGGAGCGGCTCATGGAGCAGAGTCGCCAAGATGCCGACGGTGGGGAGCTCACTCCCCTCGAGGAACGGCTCGAGAAGGACGAGTTCGAGACTCGCATCGACAAGCTTCGCAAGGAGATCGAGGCCGAGATCCGACGTCGTCTGGTGGCCGACCGCGGCGCAGAGGCGATGGCCAAGACCCTGCGCAAGCCGCTGCCCGAAGATGTCGACTTCATGCACGCCAGCCGAGAGGAGATGGCCAACCTGCGCAAGGCCATCTATCCGCTGACCCGAAAGTTGGCCGTTCGCCTGGCTCGAAAGCGGCGCAACAAACGACGGGGTCAACTCGACTTCCGTCGCACGGTTCGCCACAGTCTGGAGTACGGCGGGGTGCCGGCTGACCTCATCTTCAAGTATCCGCGGCCCGCGAAGCCCGAGATCATGGTGGTCGCCGACATCTCGGGTTCGGTCGCCGCATTCGCTCGATTCACGCTGCATCTGGTGTACGCCATCTCCAGCCAGTTCAGCAAGGTGCGAGCCTTCGTCTTCATCGACGGCCTCGACGAGGTGACGCGATTCTTCGAAGGTGTCGATGACATCAACGAGGCCGTGCACCGGGTCAACACCGAAGCCGATGTCGTTTGGGTCGATGGACACTCCGACTACGGCCATGCACTCGAAGTTTTCTGGGAGAACTACGGCAAGGACATCGGCCCCAAGACCACGGTGCTGCTGCTCGGCGATGCCCGCAACAATTATCACGCTTCGCAGGCATGGATCATGAAGGAGATCGAGCACCGGGCTCGCAAGTTGTTCTGGCTCAACCCGGAACCAAAGGCCTATTGGAACACTGGCGATTCGATCGTGGGCGAGTATGGGGCTCACTGCGATGGCGTGTTCGAAGTGCGGAATCTCCGGCAACTCGAGAAGTTTGTCGACAATCTGGTCTGATTGCATCCCAGCGGCGCTGCCTGACGAAAGAAGGGCATGTTCGCGTTGGCCGAACCCGATGCCCAATGGTCGGCGACCATGAAGGGCGGGCCCAGGTCCAGAGCTGGCTATGTTTCTAGCGTGGACCCCGCCGACACCCGTGTTGCATCGTCGCGACCAGCTTCGATCGAGCACCGGTTCGTGACCGGCGACGGTCATGCACTACGCGAGATCTTCGACTCCCACGGCGCGTTGGTGATGGGAGTGGCTCGGAAACTGGTCGGCGCAGATGCCGAGGATCTCACCCAACAGGTCTTTCTGGCGGCATGGAACGGTCGCGCACGCTTCGATCCCGAGAGAGGCGCACTGGGTGCGTGGCTGGTCGGCATCACGAGATTCAAAGCCATCGACCACCTTCGAGCAGTCGGGCGCCGGCCTCCGAGCGCTGCGACTGCCGGACCGGATCGTGACCTTCCCATCGAATCGGCGGTGGGGCAGGTGACAGACCGGATCATGCTCACCGAACTGCTCGCCACTCTGCCCGAGCAGCGACGGGAGGTGGTCGAGTTGGCGTTCTTGGCCGATCTGACGCACGCCGAGATCAGCGAGAAACTCGAGATGCCGTTGGGTACGGTCAAGAGTCACGTCCGAAGAGGTCTCGAGGCGCTCCGATCCGAAATGGAGAACAGCCATGTCGGCTGATCGTCATGATGAAGACGATCTGTCGCTGTCCGACTTCGGCGACCTGATCTCGAATTTGCGGGCGGCGGACCAAACCGTCGTGCCGGAGGTGCCGCCGGCCGAGGTGTGGCGGGCCCTTGCCGACGCCATCGGTCTGTCAGACGAACAGAGCGACACTGTGGTCGATTTCTCCGACGCCAGACGCCGACGCGAGTCTCGTCTCCAACGTGGCCGACGCTATGCCGTCGCCGTCGCCGTCGCCGTGGCGGCCGCGTTGTTGCTGGTCGCCGTTCCGGTGGGCCTCGCGCTGAGAGGCGACGGCGACGATCGTGAACTCGTGGCCTCAGCTTCGCTCGACGTCCTGTTGCCGTCAGCCGCCAGCCCGGGGTCTGCCGAGTTGGTGCGACGCGACGATCATCTCGAGCTCGATCTGGAGGCTGCCGCATGGGCCGAGGGTTCCAGCTTCCTGGAAGTCTGGCTGCTGGAAATGGACCCCGAAGGAGAGATCGTACGGCTGGTCTCGCTGGGTCCCCTGACACCTTCGGGCCGATATGTGGTTCCTGATGGGGTCGGCACGCAAGGCACCTGGGCCGTCGATGTGTCGATCGAGCCCGATGACGGCAACGCCGACCACAGCGGCCAGAGCGTACTGCGTGGAGCGCTGGCCTGACC
>CALACD010000480.1 GCA_937890445.1 uncultured Acidimicrobiia bacterium
GAATCGGCGGATCATGACCCTCTGGTCGGCTCGGACTGCTCGGACTTGAGCCGGGCCGAATCAGGGACGGCAGGTCTCCTGATAGGTGTACAGGATGGCATCTCGCAGGTCCTGATCGCCGTTGACCTCGGCCCGGAACGAGTCGTATCCGACCCGATCGAGTCCCGATTGGACGAGCTTCTCGTCCAGGGCGGCATCGATGGCGTCAGGGGTGGGGAAGGTTCGTCGCTGCAGCTCACAGATCCATGTGGCCTCGAATTCCACATAGCCGATGCTCCCCTGCGGCAGGGGAGCGGTGGGAGCCCCATCGATCAGGGTCGTCGTCGTTGTCGCCATTGCCTCGGTTTCGTCGGCAAAGGCGAGATTGGTGACGCCGGTCTGATCGATGGCATTCGGTTCCGAACGCGAGCACCCGCTGAGCAGGAGCGCTGCAGCGAGGCATGCGTGGAATCCGATGGTGCTAAGGCTCTTCACCCCTACAGCATCGGGACATTTGCCACCGACTTTAGGGAGAATGGTCGGACCGGTTAACGTCAAAAGGTGACCGCTTCCAACGAACAGACGACTGCACCCACCTCGCAACAGGTTTCCGAGCAGCGAGTCCATCTCGACGGCGCTCCCATCGACTGGGGACAACTGGTCGACGACCTGAATCGGCTCCTGCGACTTCGCACCACCCCGATCGGTATGTCGATGTTCGCCACCGTCGAGGAGATGGAGGCCATTCCCAAGATCCGACGACCGGGGAGCATCCATACCACCGATCAGATCGTGGGCATGGCGGCTCGGCTGAACTGGACCGTCGGCATCACCAACGATGACCTCGTGGGCGCCCAGTGTGGGGCCGTCCTCGGCCTTCATCCTCGGGATGACGAGTGGCTGTCGGGCAGTCGGATGGCCGGTGTCTGGTTCGAAACTCTCGAGGACTCCAATGCCCACCAGGAAGCCATGCACACCGTCCCCTTCGGTACCTACAAGGCCATGGCCGTCTCGCCCCTGGTCACGGGTCGTCTCGATCCGCCGGACATCTGCTTGATCTATGCCACGCCGGCCCAGATGATCCTGCTCATCAATGGACTGCAGTGGTCGGGGTACAAGAACTTCGAATGGGGATGCGTGGGAGAATCGGCGTGCGCCGACTCGTGGGGTCGAGCCTTGTCGCTGGGCGAACCGAGCGTGTCGATCCCGTGCTTCGCCGAGCGCCGTTACGGTGGAGTCCAGGACGACGAACTGCTGATGGCGACCCCGCCCAGCTTCCTCCCCAAGGCCATAGCCGGACTCGAGGCACTGTCCCGCAATGGTTTGCGGTACCCGATTCCGAATTACGGGGTGCAATCCGATGCCCGGGCCGGCCTCGGCGTGTCCTATGGCTGACGCCGAGGCGCTGGACAAGGCGCGCCGCAAACTCGACGACGAGTTCGCCGAGGTCCAGAGGAGCCTGGGTGATGTCCACGTCGCCTATCAGGCCGTCGTCAACGCCGAGGCCGAGGACAATCTGCATGACCTGCTCAAGGTGCTGGAGAAGGCCGTCAAGGAGGCGCGTGACGGTGGCATCATCGGATCGGGCGCCAACGATCATCGTCGGGCTCTGGACAGCTACCTCGCGCTGAAGAACGCATGAAGATCTCCGTCGATTTTCCGAGTGTCGCCCACCGGGAGGGAACCGACAAGGTCGCTGCACTGGGACAGGCGATCGAGGCCATCGGCTACGACGAGATCGCCGTGTTCGACCACGTGACGATGGGCTATTCGGCACCGGGTCGTCCTGACTCGCGCTATCCGCCTCGGATGCCGGTACTCGAGGCGT
This sequence comes from uncultured Acidimicrobiia bacterium, assembly GCA_937890445.1. Lineage (GTDB taxonomy): Bacteria > Actinomycetota > Acidimicrobiia > Acidimicrobiales > SZUA-35 > JAHECQ01. The sequence goes on from CALACD010000480.1 coordinate 1,808, forward strand.
TCGTGTTGATGACCTTCCTCGCTGCTCACACCACGACGATCGGACTGGCGACCGAGGTGCTCGTGCTCCCGCAACGACAACCGGCACTGGTGGCCAAACAGGTCAGCGCCATCGACGTGTTGTCCAACGGAAGGGTCCGTCTCGGAGTCGGCGTTGGTTGGCAGGAGTCCGAATACGAGTCGTTGCAGGCTTCGTACCGTGACCGGGGGCGACGGATGGACGAGGCCATCGCCCTGCTCCGCGCCTACTTCGGCGACGAGCAGGTCGACTTCGACAGCGAGTACTACCCGACCTCCGCCATGGCCATGGAGCCCAAACCGGTGCAGGGACGGGGACTTCCCATCTGGATCGGTGGGGGATCGGCGGCTGCGCTCCGACGGGTCGCCTCGGTCGGCGATGGATGGATGGGTTCGGCCATCCTCGACGATGCCACCATCATCGAGTCGGTTCAGACGATCCGTCGTCAGGCCGAGGCGAGGGAACGAGACCCCGACTCGATCGGACTGCAGATGATGCTGCAGCCGCCGCCGACCAACGAGGCGGGCAAACGGTTCTATGGCGACCTGGACGCGGTGGCGGCACGAGCGTCCAGCGTGGCCGCGCTCGGTTTCGAGTGGATCTCGGTCAACGCCACGTCGGTGTTCCAGAGCGGGGCCCGCAGCGTCGATGCCGTCATCGATGCCCTGGGAACCATGCACGATCGGCTGCGTATCGAAGTGGGTGGGATCGCACGTGGCTGACCGCTGTCGGGCCCGGCACATGACAGGGGAGCCGATATGAGCAACTGGGAGCCCGAGATCGCAGAACTGCGTCAGCGCGAAGCGTTGGCGGAGAAGCTCGGCGGCGCCGACAAGGTCGAGCGTCAGCACCATTTCGGGAAGCTGACGATTCGGGAGCGACTGGACCGGATCGTGGACAAGGGCACCTTCCACGAGATCGGGAAGACGGCCGGGGTCGCCGAGTACGACGATGCAGGGAACCTGGTCTCGTTCACGCCGTCCAACTTCGTCTTCGGCGTCGCCGAGATCGATGGTCGTCCGGCACTGGTGTCGGGTGACGACTTCACGGTGCGGGGTGGTTCGGCCGATGCCACCATTCCGGGGAAACGAGCAAAGGCCGAAGGAATGGCCTTCGAGCTGGCCCTGCCCCACATCCGTCTTGTCGACGGCATGGGAGGCGGGGGCTCGGTGAAGACCATAGAGATGTCGGGCCGAACCTACATTCCGGAATTGGCCGGTTGGGAAGTCATCGTCAACCATCTCGGCGTGGCTCCTTCGGTGTCGTTGGCGCTGGGGTCGGTGGCCGGGATCGGGGCGGCTCGAGTCGTCACGTCGCACTACTCGGTCATCGTGCGCGACACGGCCCAGATGATGATCGCTGGACCAGCGTTGGTGAAGCACGCGGCTCTGGGAGAGGTCTCGAAGGAGGAGCTCGGGCACGCAACACTGCACACGTCGAACGGCGCGATCGATGACGTGGTCGACTCCGAAGAGGAGGCCTTCTTCCGGGCGCGACAGTTCTTGTACTACTTGCCGGGCAACGTGCACGAGCTCCCACCCCGGGTCGCGCCCGAGGATTCACCGGACCGGCGTGAGGAGCGACTGATCGACACGGTTCCTCGGAATGCCAAGTCCGCCTATGACATGCGGGGCATTCTCACCGACGTGGTCGATCTGGATTCGTTCTTCGAGATCGGTCGGAACTGGGGCCAATCGGTGATCACGGGCCTCGCCCACCTCGACGGCTACCCGGTTGCGGTCTTTGCCGAGGACCCAAGATTCTACGGTGGTGGCTGGACGGCTGATTCCAGCCGCAAGCTGATGCGCCTGGTCGATCTGGCCTCGACCTTCCATCTGCCACTGCTCCACTTCGAGGACTGTCCGGGATTCGTCATCGGGAAGGAATCCGAAGAGACCGCCACCATCCGTTTCGGGTCGGCGGCGCTGGCGGCGATCGGGCAATCGACGGTGCCGTTCGCCTGTGTCGTGGTCCGCAAGGCGTTCGGGGTTGCCGGCGCATCCAACAGCAAGCCGGGCGAGCACAGTTTTCGG
>CALACD010000481.1 GCA_937890445.1 uncultured Acidimicrobiia bacterium
GGACGATGAGCGGGGCCCTCACGGTCCCCGGGATGGCGCCGAGTCCCTCGGCGGTCTCGAAACCGCCCGCGTATCCGGATCGGATCGAGCTTTCCGAACCGGGAGTCGTCGCCGGAGACTGGGATGGCGATGGCATCGACTCCGACGTCGTCCTCGATACCCCGCAGCTCGGCCTGGCGGCTGGTGCGGTGCCGATCATCGGTGACTGGGACGGTGACGGTATCGACGACCTCGGCTCGTACTCGGCGGGCAGGTTCGTGCTCGGATCCTCGTCCGATGGCAGCAGCCAACCGGACCGTCCCCCGAGCGAGGTCACCTTGGGCTCGGCGACCGCGCTGGCGGTGACCGGAGATTGGGACGGGACCGGTCGCGACACGGTCGGCGTGTTCGAGTACTCCGAGACGGGTGGCCACTTCTTGCTGGTCGATGAGCGAGGTCGGCCCTACGGCGCTCCCGTCGATGTGGCTCCGGCCCTTCGACCGGCTGCTGATCCCACGCCGGCGGGACCAGGGGCGCCCGAGCCGCCGTCGCCGAGCAGCCTGCAGGCGGTCACCGTGGTTCCCGTGGCCGGCGACTGGGACGCCGACGGAGTCGACACACCGGGCGTGGTCGTGGTCGCGGACAACGAGGCCACGGTCAGCACCTTCGACCGACGGGGCCAGGTGATCGAGAGCATCGCGTTGGGTCCCGCCGATCCGCTCTCGATCGCGGCACTGGCGGTCAAGCGGCCACTCGCCGATGGTGCGCCCAGCGAACTTCCCGACGTCGAGTTCTGGAAAGAGGCGGTGGCGGCCGATGGCACGGCGCTGCGTCTGTGGCGAGTGCGGGGGATCGCGGTCGACGAAGCACTGGTGGGCCCGCTCGCGGCACTGTTGGCCGCGGCCGAAGCCGACGGGGTGGCCCTCGACGGATGGGGTTGGCGGAGCCACGACCAACAGATCGCCCTGCGCCAACAGAACTGTCCCGACGCCTGGACGACACCACCGGCGGCGTGCACACCGCCAACCGCCATTCCGGGAACGTCGCGTCACGAGACCGGATCCGCCATCGACTTCACGGCCGACGGCAGCGTTCTGACTGCTTCGTCACCCCAGTTCCTGTGGCTCCAGGAACACGGGGCCGACTTCGGGCTGTTCAATCTGCCCTCCGAACCCTGGCACTGGTCCGTCGACGGCAGCTGATCAGCGCACCGACTCGTTGGCCAGGTCGAACACCTCGGCCGCCACCCGGGCGTAGGCATCCCAGGCACCTTGATGGTTGCGGGTCACCGAGATGTCGTCGTCGAACGTGCTGAACGAATCGAGGATCACGTGTTCGGCCCCCAGTTCCTGGAGGCGGGCCAGGTCGTCATGGAGTTGCCGGATCGAACCTTCCCCCAGGATGCGGTCGGCGCCGGCGATCGGTCGTTCGGTGACCCGGAACTGGATACGAGGGCAGAAGGCCGGACGATCGATGCCCTGACGTTCGGCAGCCTCCGCCAACTGGGGCAGGCCCTTGTCGATCAGCCACGGCCAGCGCAGCCGGATCGGATGCCAGGCCGTGCCGTGTTCGGCCGTACGCCGAAACGCGGCCGCCGAGCTGCCACCGATCCAGATCGGTGGATGGGGCTGCTGCAACGGCCGAGGAGCCGTCTGTACGTCATCGAAATCCACGGTCCCACGGTGCGAGATCGAGTCGTTCGTCCAGAAACGACGGAGAATGCCGAGGTACTCGTCGGTCAGCGCTCCTCGTTGTCGGTACGGCACCCCCAGCGCATCGAACTCGTCCTCGGCCCAGCCGACACCGACGCCGAGGATCATCCGTCCTCCGCTGAGTTGATCGAGGTTGGCGAAGGCACGAGCGGTCGCCAACGGATGCCGATAGGGCATGATGGCCACGGTCGTGCCCAGCGCGATGCGCTCGGTGACTCCCGCCAGCCAGCCGAGCGTGCCGATCGGCTCGTAGAAGGGGGCCGGGTACCGGGCGTCGACGGCCGGGGTACTGGCGACGTGATCGGAGATCAGCAGGCTGTGATAGCCGAGTTCTTCGGCCATGTCTGCCCATCCGGCGAGCACCTCCGGGGTCGCACTCGGTCCGAAATTGATGAGGTTGATACCGACCTTCATCGCGCCATCCCTTCGCTCGAACCGTCGGTCAACCAGCCGAGCAGGAGTCCCAGAGGAATCAGCACCCAAGGCAGGAACGCCAGCACGATGGCCACAAGTGCAATCACCCGTGACGGGTCCTTGGGCGGTTGCCCGCACCTCCCGACGGTCTGCCACAGCGCGGTCAGCGCGGCGTCGGTCGTGAGGTGAATGCGGCGCCGGGCCACCGCTGCTCCCCTCAGGATGACCCAGGAGATGGCCGCAATGGCCAGACCCAGGGCCAGCGTGGCCACCTTCTTGCTCCACAACGAGCCCAGGGCCGAAGCCACCACGATCTGCAGGACCCGTACCAGCGACGACACGACGGCTCCGCCCAACAGGAAGGCGGGAACCCCCAGGACGCTGCGCTTGAAACCGGGCGTGATGCGTGTCATGTGGATACGGGCTCGGGTCAGCATCCGTCGAGCAGGATCGTCGAGGGCGCAGTTCGCCTCCCGCCGCTCGTAGAGCCGCAGCATGGCATCAGCAACCGTCGACTGATAGCTGCGGACGATGAAGTGCGCCACCTGCCGGATCCCGAACGCTGCCACCGGTGCCAGGGGCCCCAGCCCGGTGACCCGCGCGCTCCGAGCCCCGTTGCGGTCGAGCACCTCGAGCGCCCGCACGGCCAGGGCGTGGGCTTCGGGGAACTTGTCCGGATGACCCAATGGGCGACGAGACGACAGCTCGAGCAGGATGTCGCGGTCGACGTCGTCCTGGGCACCGAGGGTGTCCAGAATGGCGGAAGCCGCAGCCGAGTCGCTCTTGCGGAAGGCCTGGAATGCGGCGAACTTCTCGTCCAGATCGTCGAGCAGCAGATTCTTGGCAACCGGGGTCCGACCATCGGATACCGAATGCCGGGCGTCGACGGAATCCCTCTGCTGCTTGGCCATGACCCGTCAACGTAGTGCTCGCAGAGCACGGGGACGAGATGTGCTCGCAGAGCACGGGGACGAGATGTGCTCGCAGAGCACATGGACTACGTTCCCGTCCCATGGAACTGCATGACGTGATGCGCACGACGTTCTCGTGCCGAAGCTGGACCGATGAACCCGTCAGCGATGCAATGCTGCATCGCATTCTCGATGTGGCCCGATTCGCACCCAATGGTGGCAATCGTCAGGGCTGGCACGTGATCGTGGTGAAGGACACTGCGACCCGCCAGGAGTTCATCCCGCTCATCAAACCCACGACCTCGGTGTACCTGGCTCAGTCGGCGGCCGGTGAGTCCCCGTGGAACGCCGTCCATCCGACGACCGTCGACCTCGAGGCCGCCATCGCGGCCGATCCACCGTTCCCCGGCGTGGCCGAGATGGTGGAGGCACCCGTGGTGCTGGTCGTCACCGTCGATCTGTCACTGGTCGCCAGTTTCGACAAGGATCTGGACCGGGTCGGCGTCATCAGCGGCGCCTCCATCTACCCCTTCGTGTGGAACATCCTTCTGGCGGCCCGCAACGAGGGCTTGGGCGGTGTGCTCACCACCTACCTGGCCGGACGCGAATCCGATGTACAAGATCTGCTCGGTATCCCCTCCCATCATGCAGTAGCTGCCATGGTTCCCCTGGGTCACCCGGTCAAGCAGCTGACGAAGCTGTCCAGGGGTCCGGTCGAGGACTTCACCACCATTGATCGATTCGACGGCCCGACCTTCACGGTCTGATCCTCGGGACCCGCATTCCGGTGCCATCAGAACCGTCCCATCGCGACCGTCGCATCCACCCGCCTCTCGCAAGCCCATCCGACATCGGACCGAGGAGACCCTCATGACTGTTCCCGCACAACTTCCCTACGACAGCCTGCCCGACGTCGAGTCCTTCGCCGTCACGAGCACTGACATCACCGATGGCGAGATGTTGGCCATGCCCCAGGTCAGCGGCATCTTCGGCGCCGGCGGCGAAGATGTTTCTCCGCACCTCGCCTGGTCCGGATTTCCGGTCGAGACGAAGAGCTTCGCCGTGACCTGTTTCGATCCGGACGCCCCGACCGGGTCCGGCTTCTGGCACTGGGCCGTGCTCGATCTACCGGCCGAGGTCACCGAGCTCGCGACCGATGCCGGCTCGCAGGACGGCGTTGATCTGCCCGTCGGCGCCGTCGTGATCAACAACGATGCCGGGTTGCCCGGCTACCTCGGTGCTGCGCCACCTCCAGGACACGGTCCGCACCGCTACGTGTTCGCAGTGCATGCCATGTCGGTCGAATCCGTCGGGGTCGACTCGTCGGTGAGCAACGCCATCGCCGGGTTCAACATGTTCGGCAAGGTGCTGGCCCGAGCCATCATCACGCCGATCTACGAACAGAGCTGACCGTCGGGATCATCACCGAGGGGGGCGATCTGATCCGCCAACTCGGCCACGAACTCGGGAAAGGCCGCGCTCGCTGCCCTCGGAGCC
>CALACD010000482.1 GCA_937890445.1 uncultured Acidimicrobiia bacterium
GCGAGCAAGGCGCTCGCCAACCGAATGGAGTGGGTCACGATCCCGACCGCGGCGTTCGCCGGGATGATCGGGTTGGCGTGGACCGTGACTCGACTCTCCAGCTTCAGTTTCTGACTGCCGACACCCTCGTTCGAACGAAGGCACCATGACTCCCTTCGGCCATACTCCGACGATGATCGTGATCCGCCCGTCAACACGAGACGACATCGCAACGATTCGAGATGTAGAGGTGGACGCAGGGCAGATGTTCCGCTCGGTCGGTCTCGACACCATCGCCGACGACGACCCCCCAGGCAGTGCGACCATCGCCGAACACCTTCGTCGCGCAACAGCATGGACGGCAGAGTTGGATGCTTCGGTGGTGGGCTACGCGCTCTCGTCAGTCGTCGACGGGCAGGGCCACCTCGATCAGATCAGTGTGCGGAGGGCCGCTGCCGGCCAGGGCATAGGTCGCCTCCTCATCGACCATGTCTGCCGATGGGCGTCCGAGTGCGGCCATGACGAACTGACGCTCACGACCTTCGTCGACGTCCCGTGGAACGGGCCCTACTACACCCGTCTCGGGTTTCGACATCTCGACGATGCCGACTGCGGACCTGACCTCGGGGCAATCAGAGAGAAGGAGCGTCGCGCCGGCATCGACGTAGCGCCTCGCACGGCCATGCGACTGTTGCTGGAACATTGGGTCAGCCCAGATCTGCCGCCCACGGCCGACGAGGGCCACCTCCCCCTGTTTCGACGACAACCCCAACAGCCACCGTCGGGGCCCGTACGCAACCGAGACCGGCCCGGCGCCTAGTTCTCATGGCCAAGGCTGCTCGACACGCGCCGGATCGCGGCGTCGCCTACACCGGCCTGCCGTCCGCAGTCTTCGACGACCCGGACGAACCCTGAACCCAGGCTCAGGAGTGATGCCAGCGGGGCCGGAAGCTCTAGGGTCGACGTGGTGCACAGCGTCGGGCTTCTCCTTCACCGCGTCGGCCCCGGTGGCATCGAAGTACTTCTCGGTCACATGGGCGGCCCGTACTGGGCAAGGAAGGATGACCGGGGATGGTCCATCCCCAAGGGTCTCCGAGACGACATCGACGTCGACCTCGTTGCCGCGGCCGAGCGAGAGTTCCGAGAGGAGGTCGGTCCCCCGCCAGCGGGGCCAACCCTCGAACTCGGCGAAGCAACATCGGGCCGCAAACGCATCACGGTGTTCGCCCGCGCCGGCGACTTCGCTCCGGCAATGGCCCAGAGCAACACGTTCACGATCGAGTGGCCTCCGCGCTCGGGCACCCTTCAGGAGTTCCCGGAAATAGATCGGGTGGCGTGGTTCGATCTCGACACCGCTCGAATCAAGCTCGTCGCATCGCAAGCGGTGTTCATCGACCGCCTCACGACCGCCCTCGGCTGAAGCTGCCGTTCGATCGGCGGCCATTTCGCCGGGACGGTACGTTCCCACCATGTCCATCACCCATATCTTTCACGTGAACGTCAACTGCAGCGACCTGGATGTGTCGAAGCCGTTCTACGAACGGCTCGGATTCCAGAGCGTGCTCGACCTTCCCACCGGTGGCGACGCCAGCCTGGCTCGTGGTCTCGACCTTCCCGGCTGCAACGGTCGTGCCACCATCATGATGTTGGACCCAGCCCAGCCGCGACAGACCCGACTGGACCTCCTCGAATGGACATCGCCCCGAGACCCGACTCCTCCCTACGAACACCTGGGCCGTCTGGGCATCGCCCGACTGGCACTCCGAACCACCGATCTCGATGCGGACGTCGAGCGCCTCGAAGCGCACGGCGTGGAGTTCTTGTCACCGCCCCAGATGATGGGCAGCCACACACGTTTCGTCTGCTTCAAGGACCCCGACGGAGCGATCATCGAGTTGATCGAATTCATCACCGACCCGAACTGAGATCCCTCATCGCGAGCCGGGTTCGCCGAGCCCCATCTCGGTCGCGGCCCGACGAAGCCCGTCTCGATGATCTGGCGCGGCCACGGCGATGAGGGCCGCAGCCCGCTCCGACAACGTTCGCCCCCGGAGTTCGGCCACGCCATGTTCGGTCACGACGTTGTCCACCGTGTTCTTGGGCGTGGTGACCACGGCGCCTGTCTTCAGCGTCGGAGTGATCCGACTGACCCGCCCCTGGTCGGTTGTCGAACGCAGGACGACGAATCCCTCACCGCCACTCGAATACTGGGCGCCACGGGCGAAGTCGGCCTGACCACCGCTGCCCGACCAGTACACCGAACCCAGAGTCTCCGACGCGCATTGGCCGAACAAGTCGACCTCGAGCGTGCCGTTGATCGACACGAAGTTGGGTTCGCGCCCAATGTTCCGAGGATCGTTCACCTCGTCGACCGACAGGAACACCACGGCATCATTGCGGTCGCAGAAGTCGTAGAGCCGACGGCTACCGAGCGCAAAGGTGGTCACGATGCGACCCCGGTAGGCCCGCTTGTTGCTTCCGGTCACTGCGCCGGCCTCCACCAGATCGACGACCGGGTCGCTCAGCAACTCGGTGTGGACCCCCAACTTCTCGTGGCCTCTCAGCAGGGTCGCGACCGCACTCGGAATCGAGCCGATTCCCAGCTGAATGGTGGCACCATCGACCACGCGGTCGGCCACGAACTCAGCGATCCGACGATCGACGGGGCCGACCTCGGTCGGGGGTACTTCGACCAACTCGGTCGAGGCCTCGCACCACGCCGCGACCTCGCTGCGGTGCAGCCGATTCGAACCGTAGGTACGCGGCATCAAGGGGTTGACCTCCAAGACGAAGGGCACCTTGCCGATCATGGCTGCCGCGTAGTCGGAACTCACCCCGAGGCTGAAGTACCCCAACCGATCCGGGGGACTTGCCGCCGCCAACACGACCACCGGCTTCTTCTCCAAAAGAAGCTGCGGTACCTCGCTGAAATTGGCCGGCGCGAAATGGCAACCCCCAGCATGAAAGGCCGGCCGGGTGACGTGGGACAGGAACCACGACACATGCTCGAGATGGCCGCGATGAGCGCCGTGCAGATAGGGACGGTCGCGCAAGGCGTGCATCTGGTGCACGCGGACCGAGTCCAAGAGACTCGCACGCGCCTCGAGTTCATCGAGAAGTTGCACCGGCTCGCCGTTGGCGATGGGCACCACCACATCGGCCCCGGTCGGGAGTTGCGCGACCAACGAGTCCATCAGCTGGGCTGGCGAACAGGGCGAATCGGGCAGCTTCATCGCGCAAGGCTAGGTCACGGTTGTCCTCCGACCTCTGCCTGCCTGCCACGCCGATGCCTCGATCTGGTCCGTCAGCGCCCGGCCGACACGCCGGAGCGAAGCCCGACCGAAGACATCTCCTCACCAGGTCCGGGGACCGGGACCGCCGGACACTACGCCGACAGGAGACGCAGCGGTACTCGTCGAGGGCCCCGGACCGGGCCGACCGTCCACACGATCTCGGAGGGGTCGACTGCGAGCTCGAAGCGGGGGAACCGTTGCAGCCAAAGACGGAGAGCAACCACGAGCTCCATCCGGGCCAGGTTCGACCCCAAACAGCGATGGATCCCCACACCGAAGGCCATGTGTCGGTTGTTCTCACGGTCCAGGATCACCTCGTCCGGACGCTCGAAATGGTCAGGATCCCGGTTGGCCGACGGGTAGGACAACAACAGACGCTTGCCGGCGTCGACCGGGCATCCGGCGATGTCGGCGTCGTCGGTGATGACGCGGGCGATCGTGACCGGTGCATAGAAGCGCAGGAACTCCTCCACCGCAGTCGGCACCAGATCGGGTTCTGCCACCAGCCGGGCGAGGTCGTCGGGATGCGTCGCAAGATGGTGAAGAGCCGACCCGAGCGAGGACCAGGTGGTATCGATACCACCCAACATCAGCACGAACAACGCGCCGACACGCTCACGTTCGCTGAAGGGACGCGGGTTGCCCGCTTCGTCGGTGGTTTCGGCATTCAGCACGGTCGTGATCGGGTCATCGGCCGGGTGTTCGCGTCGTTTCTGGAGCTCGCCTACGAAGTATGCCTGGATCTCTC
>CALACD010000483.1 GCA_937890445.1 uncultured Acidimicrobiia bacterium
GACGGTGGCCGCCAACGCCCTGTGGGTCTTCGATGACTCGAGTTTCGGGGCCACCCCACCGATCCGGGAAACCGGCGGCTTCGTCGCCTGGCCCAACTCTGGTTTCGTCCCCGCCCAGCTGGTGCCGTCGTCGTGGTCGGTCATGCTCGAGGGAGCCGATTTCCGTCAGTCCACCGTCCGCATGTCGACCGGCAACACCTCAGTGGCAGTCGAGATCGTGCACCGCGGTTCCGGCAGCGGTGTTCCGTGGCCGACCCTGGTGTGGCAGCCACGATCGATCGACGGCTCCGCCACCTCGGATCGCAGCTACCGCGTGGTCATCGACGGCGTCGTGGTGGCCGGTTCGACCCGCACCCTCAGCTACGACGTCACCGTCCTGCCCTCTGCTGCGGTCGACACTGCCGGCGACTCCTTCCGACCCTTCGTGAATCGTTCGTTCCAGGACTTCATCGGACGCCCGGCAGAACCCCAGGAGTTGGACTATTGGGCGGCCCAACTGGCGAGCGGGGTCTCCCGTTTCCGATTCGTCGAACGCCTGTCCTCCAGTGATGTCTGGACGGCCAGCGTCGTCGATCAGCTCTACCTGAACACGCTCGGACGCCCAGCCGATGCCGCCGGGCGGGCCTACTGGACCCGGGAGTTGCAGCGCGGCGTTCCGGTTGCCGCGGTGGCGGCCGCCTTCTACGGCAGCCCCGAATACGTGGCGCTCCAGGGATCGACGTTCGAGCCGTGGGTCGCCGACCTCTATCGCGTCCTGCTGGCACGAGACGTCGACATCGCGGGACAGACCTACTGGGCCGGCATGGCCCAACAACGAGGATCAGGCCTGGTCGCCTACCGTCTCTACCAGTCCGAGGAGAGCCGACGGGCTCGAGTGATCGACCTGTATCAGACGTTCCTCGGCCGGGCCCCCGACCCGGACGGACTGGCCTACTGGGCCGGTGTCCTTGTCTCGGGCGATGATCTTCGCCTGGCCGCCGATCTGGCTTCCAGCGCCGAGTACTTCGCTCGAAGCTGAACATCTCCGGAACACCGAGGCGTCTGGAATAGCGCGGGCAACCACGGTGCTTACCTTCTTCGTGCCCCAGAGACCGACCCCGACCGAACTGCCCAAATCCACGACGGTCGATCCGACCCCTTCGCAGGCTCCGGCCGCCGGCGGCGACGTCGTGGCCCGGCTCAAGCATCGGCGCGGCACCCGATGGATGCACTGGATCAACTTCCCGTTGCTGACGATCATGATCTGGAGCGGGTTGCGGATCTACTGGGCCAACGACGTCTATGACCTGTCGTTCCGGGGATGGACTGCCTTCAACTTCTTTCCCGACGGGTTCAACGACGCGCTCGGCCTCGATCGCCGTCTGGCCCGAGGCATGGCCTTCCATCTGACCTTCGGCTGGCTGTTCGTCATCAACGGCGTTGCCTACGGCATCTATTCGCTCGCGACGCGTGAATGGCGGAAGGTGGTGCCCGATCGGCATTCCCCCCGCGACGCCATCAAGGTCGTGCGACACGATCTCCACCTGGGTGGCCAGCTGCGACTTCAGCCTCGCTACAACGGCGCGCAACGCATCACCTACAGCATCGTGATCCTCATGGGGGCCGTGGTCGTGGCGACCGGCTTCGCCATCTTCAAGCCGGTGCAGCTCAGCTTCCTGACCGCCATGTTCGGCGGGTACGAGAACGCCCGTGCCATTCACTTCTCGGTGACCCTGGGCTTCGTTGCCTTCTTCGTCCTCCATCTGCTCCAGGTGATCCGAGCCGGCTGGCCCAACTTCACCAGCATGGTGACGGGCTACCAGATCGAGCCCGCGCAGATCGAACCCGCGACGCCGTCGGATGCGGGCTCTACCGAAGACCACGACGAAGGAGAACTGTCCCGTGCCTGAGTCCCACGACGATTCCGATCGCTCCTCCCGCTATGCGGCCGAGGTCGATGCGCTGCCCACCCGCTCGATCGGCGAGCATCAGCGACGTTCCCGACGGTCGGTCCTCACCGGCGGGGCCGCCATCGCCGCTGGCGCGCTCGGTTGGCGTTGGATCCAAACCCAACCGGTCGACGATCGTATTCCGGCGGTGCTCCGTGCCGGCCACGGTGTGAACGAGGCCATCTGGAGCGCAGGCTTCCGTCCCGACCACCTCGCTCCCACCTACGATTTCAGCCAATCGAGCCCGCTTCGGGTCAACGGTCGACACGGCATCGAGTCCGAGATCGACGTCGACCAGTGGCGCCTCGACGTTCGATCCTCCGACGGTGCCACCATCGGCACCCACCAACTTGACGATCTCCGTGCCCTGCCCCGACATCAGATGACGATCAAACACAAGTGCGTCGAGGGGTGGAGCCAGATCACCACCTGGGCCGGAGCTCGCTTCAGCGACTTCGCCGAGCAGTACGCCGACCAGACCGGCCACCGCTACGTCGCCCTCGTCACCCCCGACCGGGGCTATTACGCCGGCCTCGACATGGCCACCATGATGCACCCCCAGACGCTGTTGGCCTACGAGATGGAGGACGGGCAGCCGCTCGACCGACAGCACGGAGCGCCACTGCGGTTGGCGACGCCGCTGAAGTACGGGATCAAACAGCTGAAGCGCATCGGTTCCATCACCTTCACCGACACCGAGCCCGATGACTATTGGGCCGAGCGCGGCTACGACTTCTACGCCGGGCTCTGAACCGCGTCCTGTGGCGGCGACGGCGAGGCGCTGCGTCCTCGCCACAACGAGAAGGCGCTGGCGGCGGCGGCCGTCACGGCCAGGGCCACGACCCAACGGCGATCGCCCGTGCGGTCGGCCACCAGACCCGCCAGCCCCGGTCCGGTGGCCCCGGCCACCTGGGAGATCGTGGTGTACAGACCCATCGTTGCACCCAACGATCGATGATCGAACAACTCGGCGGCGTGAATGCCCTGCAAGGGACTGTAGGCACCGAGCCCGAACCCGGCGACGACGGCGAACGCTGCGGCCGCCAGCACCGTGCCCGACACTGCCAGCAGCAACGAGCCGACGCCGATGGCCATCACCGAGATCAACAGGGCAGAACCGGATCCGACTCGACGGACCAGCGGGCTCAGTGGCAGACGACCACCGAGCTGGGCAAAACCTCGGAACCCGGCCATGAAACCAGCGGTGGTCAATGGCAGGCCGGCTGCCACCATGATCGGCACCTGGTAGGACAACACCACCGAGATGGTCACTCCGATGAAGGCAACCGCTGCGGTGAACGAGCGAGCCTCTGGGGTGGAAACGGACTGGCGCGCCACTTCACGCAGACTCCGCCGCGCCGAGGGTCCGGTCGAATCCGCCTGGGTATCCACGAACACCGCACCCAACACGAACGCTGCGACCGCCAGGGCCACCAGGATCCTCGTGGTCGATCGCCAACCGACGGACTGGACCAACCACGCCGACAACGGCAGGAAGATCGGGGACGCCAGTGCCCCCCAGATCGTCAGGACGGCAATGGCCCGGGGAGGCTCGTCAGGATGGATCCGGACCACGGCCGTCATCGTGATGTGGTAGAAGCCCAGGGCACCGAACGTGCCCATTCCCAACGCAGAGGCCAGGAAGAACACCGCCAGATTGGTCGTGAACGACGCCACGAAGAACGACGATCCGCCGACCAGACCTGCGACCAGGAAGACGACCCTGCTCCCGAATCTGTCGAGGAACTGGCCGCCCAGCGTCGAGCCGAGCCCGATCAGGAGGATTCCGGCCGAGAACGACGCCGCCAGCGTCGATTCCGGCCAACCGGTATCGACGATGAGTGGGTCGAGAAG
>CALACD010000484.1 GCA_937890445.1 uncultured Acidimicrobiia bacterium
TGTGGTGGTGGTCGGTGTGGTGGTGGTCGGTGTGGTGGTGGTCGGTGTGGTGGTGTCCAGCCAGACCTGGATCTGGCGAGGGCTGTTGCCGTCGAGATAGGCCACCATCGTGCCGTCGCCGTTGATCGACGGGCTCGTGTCGTTCACGCCATCGGTCAACAGCGTCACCGTGCCGCTGCCGACGACGGCCCGGAAGGTCTGGACTCCCGGGTAGGGGTCGCCGGTGAGATTCTCGGCCGTGGCGAAGGTGACCGTCGACGCGTTCTGGGACAGGTCGAGAGCCACGATGCTCTGATTGTTGCTGTTGGTCACGCGACGGAAACCGTTCGTGCCATCCCAGACGATCACGTTCCGACCGATACCACCAGGGGCACCGGGTAGTGAGTTGGCGGCAGACCGAAAGGCGATGGTTGCGCCGTCGTAGGACAGATGAGGCTGGTCCGATGGATAGTTGCCGGCAGCGGTCAGGAACTGCGCTGTCGCACCAACCGGTGCCACGTAGACGTCGAGGTCGCCGTAGGAATGATTGGGGTCGCCGGCCGGATTGTCGTGGATGTAGGCGATCGTGGTGCCGTCGCCGGAGATGTCGGCGTCGCGGTAGTCGAACGGCGTTTCGCCGGTGATCTTGGACATCGCCGCACCATTCCACAGATAGACGTCGGTCAGATCGTCGTTCGTCGTCGCATCGGGATCGCCGGCCACGAGATCGGTGGCGAGGGAGTGGAAGATGACGGTGCCGTTGTCGGCGACCCGCGGTTGCTGCGATGCGGCGTTGCCGTCGGTGACGCGGACCAGGGTGTTGCTCGGACGGTGGTAACGGAAGACATCCCGGGTGCCGTTGGTGTCACCGGCGGTCAGGTTGCTGGCAAAGGAGTCGAAGACGATCCAATCCCCGTTGGGCGAGATCTCGGCGTTGAGCGAGTCGCTGTTGCCGTTGGTGACCCGCACGAAGGTGCCGGCGGTTCGGTCGGCAACGAAGATCTGACGACGGACACTGGCTCCGGTGGCCCCGGGAAGATCGTCGGCGAGGGAGGCGAAGGCGACCAGATCTCCGCTGGCCGACACCGCGGGAGCGAAGGAGTGGTCGTCGCCGCCGGTCAGGGCAGTGGTGGTGGCCTCGGCCCCAGGGGCGAGAACGAGAGGAACCGACGCGACGAGGGCGAGCGTGGTGCTCAGGAGGGGTGCAGCGACTCGGTGCATGCCTGCCCAAAATACACGAAGGGCCCCGGCTGAACCGGGGCCCTTCTCCTCCTCGACGGGGGCGAAGTCACCCACCGTCTCGCATGTTTCGTCAGCCGGTCTTCGTCCGGGTCCGGAACTCAGGAGCGTCGGAGAAGCCGAGAGCAACCTGGCCCTTGCTCCATCCGGTGTTCATTCGTCCCAACCAGAAGGTCAGACCGCCGGAGTCGGGTTCACGACACAGCGTGTTGTTGTAGAGCAACGTGATGAACTCGGTGTTGCTGAGGTTGCTGCCATAGGTGGTGACGAACTCCGGGCTGGTGCCGAAGAAGGTGGCCGCATTGGCGTTCGTCCACAGACCCCTACTGATGCGGTCCTGCCAGAAGGCGTAGCCGGCCGGGTCCGGGTTGCGATCGAAGAACGCAGCGTACAGGCGGGCGATGCGGGCATTGGTCCCGGTCGTGGCCTGGAACGTGGTGTTCAGGACCGGATCATTCGCAAAGTCGCAGAACTGAGGGCCGGGAGGCGGTGGCGGCGGGGCCGTCACGGTCTCGTTGGCATCCCACAGGTACACCTGGACGTCGTCGGGTGGCGATCCTGCTGCGCTCTGGGCGTAGGCGATCATCGATCCATCGCTGTTGATCGACGGGTAGTCGATGGCGGCCCCCGACGTGTTGTCGCTGATCTGGATGAGGGTTGCCGATGCGGCCGGAGCGACCGTCGAGCGGTGGATCTCGCCACCGAAGGTGAAGGCCACGAAGGCGCCGTCACCGGAGATGTCGGGGTTCGTCACGCTGCTGGATCCGCCCAGGTTGGTGACTCGGGTGATGCCCGAGGTCTCCCAGACGTAGACGCTGATGGAGCTGTCGCCGCCGTCGAGGTTGGTGGAATCGCTTCGGAACGCAACGACGGATCCATCATCGCTGACCTTGCCCAGCTCGTCTTGACCGTTGCCATTGGCAATCGCCGTCTGGGCGTTGCCGGCTGCGGTGTTGCTGAACAGGGTGCGGTCGCCGCCTGCACCGTTCGTCGCGCTGTTGTAGACGATGCGACTGCCGTTGGCGGCCACGTCGGGGAACAGGTAGTTGCTGGCGGCGCCACTGGTCAGCTTGGTGGTGGTGGTGCCGTTCCAGTAGTAGACGTCCCAGCCGGTGTTGCCGTCGGTGCTGTCGTTGCTGGCAGCATCGGGGTCGTTGGCCGACAGGTTGGTGGCCAGGCTCTGGAACACCACGCCACCGTTGTTGTCGACACGAGCGCCGGCCAGATTGCCATAGGTGCCCGAGGCGGCGTTGCCGTTGGTCACCTGGACCTTGGTGTTGTTGGTCAGGTTGTAGCGCCATACCTGGCTGACGAGGACGTCGGCTCCGTTGGCGGGGACCGTGTAGACGGCCCAGTTGCCGTTGGCTGAGATGTCGGGGAAGACACCGTCGATCTGGATCTGGTCGTAGGTGAAGGGATCTCCGGAGACGTCGGCAACGATGGTGTTGTCGATGCCCGAGTAGCCCTGTCCGCCGGCCAGGTCGGTGGCCAGGGTGTGGAAGATGACGGAGTCGCCGGCGCCATCGATGGCGGGGACCGTCGACTTGTTGTTGCCGTCGGTGACCTGAGCCACGGCGCCGGAGTCGGTGGCCGACGCGGGCGCGACCGCGAGTATCGGCAACGAGAGGACAGCGGCAGCTGCCGCTATTGCTTTACGCATGAAATGGGTTCCTTTGTTCGTTGACTCATGATGTCCATGTTCGAAGCACCCACCTCGCTTCGCACTGACGGTTCTTGGTTTAGCCGATCGTTCTCGACGATCGTTGGATGGATGGTGAGTCATTCGGCTCATCAGAGGCGTTTTCTTGAGCGCGATCTAGGTTGACGTCGGCGCAAGTGCTCACCTGGTGCCCGCTCGGGTCGATGGAGCACCGGTGATCAACTCATGATCTTCAACTCTTTTCAGTTCGCCATCTTCTTCGTGCTCGTCCTCGGCGCGTACTGGCAGCTGCGCTGGAAGGGGCAGAACCGTCTGCTCCTGGTCATGTCGTACGTGTTCTACGGCTGGTGGGACTGGCGGTTCCTCGGTCTGCTGGCGCTCAGCACCGGGGTCGACTTCCTGGTGGCCCGACGGCTGGGCCGCACCGACGATGGGCCGCATCGCAAGCGCCTGCTCTGGGCCAGCATGGCGGTCAATCTGGGCATTCTGGGCTTCTTCAAGTACTTCGGTTTCTTCGCTGATTCCCTGGAGGCATCTCTGTCCTCGGTCGGGGTCGGATGGTTGGCCCCCTCGTTGGGCATCGTGTTGCCGGTCGGGATCAGCTTCTACACCTTCCAGTCGATGTCGTACACGATCGACGTCTATCGTCGAGAACTCGATCCGGTCGAGGATTTCTTCGATTTCGCCCTCTACGTCTCGTACTTTCCCCAGTTGGTGGCCGGGCCGATCGAGCGAGCCACTCGCCTGGTCCCCCAGATCCTGTCGCCGAGAGTTCGGCCCCGGGGTGAACAGATCTCGAGCGGGCTGGCTCTCATCGCCGTCGGTCTGGTCAAGAAGGTTGCCATCGCCGACATCGCGGCCAGTGTGGCCAACGATGTCTTCAGCCGGTCGGGTGAGGCCAGCGCCATCGAGTTGATCATCGGCGTCTACTGCTTCGCCATCCAGATCTACGGCGACTTCTCCGGTTACAGCGACATGGCTCGGGGAACGTCCCGTCTCCTCGGCATCGAGTTGGTCGAGAACTTCAAGCAACCCTATTTCTCACCGTCCATCACCCAGTTCTGGCGGCGTTGGCACATCTCGCTGTCGAACTGGCTCCGCGACTACCTCTACATACCGTTGGGCGGGAACCGCAAGGGGCCTCGTCGCACCTACATCAACTTGGCGCTGACGATGCTGCTCGGCGGCCTGTGGCACGGCGCGGCCTGGACCTTCGTGGTGTGGGGTGCGCTCCAGGGCTTGTATCTGATGGTGGAGCGTCGCTTCGGTCTGGACAAGGTGGGTTCGTCCCGGCTCGCTGTCGTGGGCCGCACCCTGGTCACGTTCCATC
>CALACD010000485.1 GCA_937890445.1 uncultured Acidimicrobiia bacterium
GACCGTGGGCCACGATGGGACCACTCACCCCGAAACGGGAACCATCCGCTCCCTCGAGCTCGCCTCGGGTCCCGGTGTGCGGATCGACTCTGCCGCATTCGTGGGCCTCGAGGTCTCCCACTCCTTCGATTCGTTGTTGGCAAAGCTGATCGTGCATCGCCGGACCGAACGGTTCTCCGACGCAGCGACCAAGCTGTCGGCAGCCCTGTCGGAGTGCCGAGTCACCGGCGTGCAGACCAACCTCGAGTTCCTCCGCAACATCGTCGGACATCCGCTGTTCGGTGAGGCCACGACCGCCTTCGTGGCCGACGAGATCGAAACACTGACCGCGGTGACCGAGCATCCCGTTCGCACGTCGGACGCAGCTTCACGGCAGGGTCACGGCGGCCAGGCCGGTGTCCGCCTCGACCGTTCCGATCCACTGGCGGTGTTGGACTTCGGCCGTTCGGGGGCCACTGACTCCGGGCCGTCGGCCGAGCCGAACCTGCGCCCGCCCGCCGACCTGGGTGCGGGTATGGCGGCGGCTCGCACTCCGTTGCAGGGCACGGTCGTGAGCATCGAGGTGACGCCGGGAACCCCAGTGGGTCCAGGGCAGCTGGTTGCGGTGGTCGAAGCCATGAAGATGGAACACGAGGTCACAGCACCAGTGGCCGGGATCGTCGAACGGATCGAAGCCAGGGTCGGCGACACACTCTGGCCCGACCAGATCGTCGTCGTCATCGCCGAGGGCGACACCGATTCCGGGGTGACCGGCGCCACCGAGGTGATCGACCTGGATGAGATTCGGCCGAGCCTGGCCGACGTGCTCGAGCTCAGCCGTCGCATGCTCGACGAAGCTCGTCCCGATGCCGTCGACCGCCGCCGCCACACTGGGCAGCGGACGGCGAGGGAGAACCTGGCCGACCTCATCGACGACGGAACGTTCGTCGAGTACGGGCCGATGGCGCTGGCCGCCCAGCGCCGGCGGCGAACCCGCGAGGACCTGATCAACCGCAGCCCGGCCGACGGGCTGCTGACCGGCGTGGCCTCGATCAACGGCGACCGTTTCGGTGATCCGACCAACCGATGCGCGGTGATGATCTATGACTACACGGTGTTCGCCGGCACCCAGGGAATCCGCAATCACGCCAAGACCGACCGGATCATCGACGTGGCGACCGAAGGTCGCCTGCCCTTCATCCTCTACGCCGAAGGTGGGGGCGGCCGTCCCGGCGACACCGACGGGGGCGACTTCGGCAGTCGAACGTTCTCCCGCTTCGCGACCATGAGCGGACTGGTGCCGATGGTGGGCGTCGTGTCGGGCTACTGCTTCGCCGGCAACGCGTCCTTGCTGGGGTGCTGCGACGTGATCATCGCCACCAAGAACACCAACATCGGTATGGGTGGTCCGGCCATGATCGAAGGCGGTGGACTCGGGGTGTTCCGACCCGAGGAGATCGGGCCGGCCGAGGTACACGTCGCCAACGGAGTCATCGATGTCCTGGTCGAAGACGAGGCAGAAGCAACCGCGGTGGCCAAGAAGTACCTGGCCTACTTCCAGGGACCGACTACCGATTGGGAGGCAGCGGACCAACGGCTGCTCCGCCAGGCCATACCCGAGAACCGGCTGCGAAGCTACGACGTCCGCTCCCTGATCGACACCTTGGCCGACGTCGACTCGGTTCTCGAACTCCGCAACGGCTTCGGGCATGGCATCGTCACCTCTCTGATCCGGATCGAAGGCCGACCC
>CALACD010000486.1 GCA_937890445.1 uncultured Acidimicrobiia bacterium
ACACGTCGCCAGCGGAGCCGGAGCCGTCGTC
Organism: uncultured Acidimicrobiia bacterium; assembly: GCA_937890445.1. Classification (GTDB taxonomy): domain Bacteria; phylum Actinomycetota; class Acidimicrobiia; order Acidimicrobiales; family SZUA-35; genus JAHECQ01. The sequence continues at coordinate 32 of CALACD010000486.1, forward strand.
ACCACCGACCTCCCGGCTCACACCGTGGCCGTAGGGGCGCCGGCCCGGGTCATTCGGGAGTGGGACGGCACCAGCGAGGTGACCGGCATCGGCTGATGGTGCGGCACGGTTGATCTGGTGGGGTGTTGGTGCCCCGCAGCGGGTCCTGGTTCATTCGAGCCGAGCGATCAGCTCGGTGCGAGAGCTACAGCCCGACGTCGTCGGAGCTGACGGCGTAGGTGTCACATTGCTCGGGGTCGCCGGTGCGGAACCCTCGCATGAACCAGTTCTGGCGAGCCTCGGCCGAACCATGGGTCCAGGTGTGGGGTTCGACGTTCATGCCGGCCTGGGCCTGGATCCGATCATCGCCGACAGCGGCCGCCGCTGCCAGGCCCTCGGCGATGTCGCCCGGTTCGATGATGTTGAATCCGTCGGTGGTCTGTCGTTGACTGGCCGAGAACGCCCACACGCCAGCCAGACAGTCGGCCTGCAGTTCCTGACGAACCGACAGCTCGTTCCTGGATGCCGGGTTCTGACTCTGGGCCCGGCGAACCTGGTCGCTGATACCGGTCACGGACTGGATGTGGTGGCCGATCTCGTGGGCGATCACGTAGGCCTGGGCGAAATCACCGGGAGCCCCGAATCGGGTGGCCAACTCATCGAAGAACTCGGTGTCGATGTACACGTTGTTGTCGCCGGGAGCCGGACAGTAGAACGGGCCCACGGCCGAGGTCGCATTCCCGCATCCCGTCGACACACCACCGCTGAAGAGGACCATGTTGGTGGGCTGGTACTCGAGACCAGCATCGGCGAAGTAGTCCCCCCACACGACCTGGATGTCTTCCATCAGGAAGCCCATGTAGTTGCGCTCCGGATCGATGGTGGCAGCGGCCCCGGGCGCGGCGTCGACCTGCTCGTTCGACTCGAAGCCGGTCGCCCCGATGTCGAAACCGCTCGATGTGCCACCGCCCTCGGTCAAGGCGTTGCCTCCGAGCAGGAGCGCCAGGACCGCGATGATGATGCCGCCGAGACCACCGACCTTGCCGACCGGCAGACCGCCGCCGGCGCCCGCCGACCGGCTTCGCCGTCCTCCGCCGCTGCCGCGACGATCATCGATGTAGCGCTGACCTCGCTGCGCGGCGTCCTTGTCGATCTTCACCATGTTGCATTCACCCGTTCTCGACGCCCCCACTGCCAAGCCCGAACCGATACGATCGAGGCCGATGGAGAACTCGAACGTCGATACTAGTGCCCCCACGTCGGGACCCGATTCCGGGAGCAGAATCCCGATCACGCCGCCCGACGTAGCGCTGGATGACTCACTGGTCGACGCTGCGGCGCGAGATCGGTCGGTGGCCCGGTTTCGGGACAAGGGAATCCGGTTACCCACCTTTGCCGAGCTCCGGAACCCCGAGACCATCGATCCGGAGCTGATCGCCGGTTTGGGCTCCGTGGATCGAAACGTCCCTGATGCCCGCAATCTGTTCCGGGTGCACTGGCACAACGACGAGATCGGAACCACGACCGGCGAGCCGATCGACGTACCGGGACACCTCGAGCTACCGAAGGCGCTCACCGGTGTCGATGCCCGCATCGTGCTGGTGTTCGGCGACCGCTTCCCCATGATCACGGCTCACAAGGTGTTGGCTGCCTACGGTTGTCTGGCGCCCCGGATCGTGACCGGCACCTTCGACCCGACCGTGCACCGGGCCATCTGGCCCTCGACGGGCAACTACGCCCGTGGCGGAGTAGCCATCAGCCGCATCATGGACAGCCACGGGGTCGCCGTTCTGCCGGCCGGGATGAGCCAGGAGCGATTCGACTGGCTCGAACGATGGACGCTGGATCCGTCCCGCGACGTCATCCGCACCCCGGGCACCGAGAGCAACGTGAAGGAGATCTACGACGCCTGCAAC
>CALACD010000487.1 GCA_937890445.1 uncultured Acidimicrobiia bacterium
CGCCGTGGCCCTTGACCGTCTCGCCCCGGAGTTCCGCCAGTTGTCGCAGGAGCTCCGATTGCTCCTCGGTGAGTCCAGCCGGCGTGTCCACCACCAGGGTCAACGCCAGATTGCCTCGGCCTCGCCCGCGCAGATGGGGGATCCCACGATCTCGAATCATGAAGACCTTCCCGGTCTGGGAACCGGCCGGGACGTCGACCTCGACGCGACCATCGATGGCTTCGAACGACACGGTCGCCCCGAGCGCGGCTTGGGTGACGGCCACGTGGAGGTCGGCCAGGAGATGTTCACCATCACGTTTGAACACCGGGTGTGACTTGACCCGGACTTCCACGTAGAGATCGCCGGGGGCACCACCCCGGGTGCCGACTGCACCTCGCCCCGTGAGCCTCAACGTGGTTCCGTTGGCGACGCCCGCCGGAATGTCGACCTTGTAGGTCTGATCCTCGATCCGTCGACCTTCACCGTGACAGATGGTGCAGGGGTCACTGATCGTTTGCCCCTCACCGTTGCACATGGCGCAGATCGACGTCGTCACCATCTGCCCCAGAATCGACTGACGCATCTGCCGGACCTGACCCGAGCCCGAACACTGCGGACAGGTCGTCGCCGAGCTGCCGTCGCCGGCACCGGTGGCGTCGCAGGAATCACAGGCGACGGCGGTTCGGACGGTGACGTCCTTCTCCACACCAGCCACGGTGTCCTCGAGGTCGAGCTCGGTCACGACTTCGAGGTCGACGCCCCGATTCGAGGGCCGCTGGCCACCCCGCGCCCCCGTTTGATTGAAGAATGCGTCGAAGAGGTCGCCGAGACCGCCGCCGCCGAAGGGATCGCCAGCGCCGAAGCCCGGTCCCCCACCCGATCCGAAACGGTCGTAGTGGGCCCGCTTCTGGTCGTCGCTGAGCGTCTCGTAGGCCTCGGCCACCCGTTTGAACTCGGATTCGGCCTCGGGGTCTCCCGGGTTGGCGTCGGGATGAAGCTCACGAGCGCGCTTGCGATATGCCTTCTTGATGTCCTCGGCCGAGGCGCCGCGATCGACGCCGAGCAGGTCGTAATAGTCAGACAACGGGAAAAATCATCCTTCGCTGAGTCGTTCGCTGAGCTTACGGCTCACTGCCGCCACGGCCGCCATGGTCTGCGGATAGTGCATCCGGGTCGGTCCCAGAACGGCAATCGAGCCGGCCCGCTGGCCGTCGATGTCGTACGGGGCGACGACCACGCTGCAATCCTCGAGTCGATCGACCCCGGTCTCGCTACCAATGGCCACGTTGAGGCCGCGGTCGAGGACATCGGTGAGCACGCGCACGACCACCAGCTGTTGTTCGAGGATGGTCAAGACCTGACGAACCGATTCGACGGCTTCGAAGCTACCCACCACCCTCGATGCCCCGTCGACGTAGACCCGGTCGGGATCGCCCCCGGCCAGGATCACGTCGACGATCCGCTGCGCGCTCTCATCCAACGACGGCTCGCCCGATGGCGCCACCACGACCCTCTCGCCCTGACGAGTGCCCTCGAGCGCGGCGGCGACGACGCGACCGACGCGTGCGATTTCGTCAGCGTCTGGTTCGGACTCGAAGTCGATACGAAACTTGTCGACCGACCCATTGCTCAAGACCACGACGGCCAAGGCCGAACGTTGGGCCAACAGCACCAGTTGCACCGACCGGACGACGGCGGCCTCGGCCGTGTGGTCGACGACGACAGCGGCCAGATCGGTCAGGCCGCTGAGCAACGACGCCGTGTTCTGCATCATGTCCTCGATCTCGCCCTGCATGCGCCGGAAGACCTCGGTGACCTGCAGCCGGTCCGGCTGGTTCAGGGTGCCCTGTCCGACCGCATCGACGAAATAGCGATAGGCCTTCTCGGTCGGCAGGCGGCCAGCCGAGGTATGAGGTTGACGGAGATACCCGTCGGCCTCGAGCGCGGCCATCTCGTTGCGAACCGTCGCCGGGGAGACCTTGACGCCGCCCGATGCCGCGATCGAGTTCGAGCCGACAGGCAGCGCCGTCTCGATGTACTCCTCCACCACAGCGGTGAGAATGGCGGCTTTTCGCTCGTTGAGGTCGTGATCCTGAGTCATGAGGGCCAAATCTCCTGTACGGAGTCTACCGCCAGGTGGCTTTGAGCCTGTCGTACCGTGCCAGCGTCTCGAAACGCTCGGCTCGGTGATCGACGATCGGGCCCGGATACCCGGCCGGTGGGCCGGACTTGTCCGACCACGGCTCGTGGACGACCCCGTCGGCCAGATGTGACAACTCGGGTATCCATCGCCGCAGGTACTCCCCGGTCGGATCGAATCTTCGACTCTGGGTCACCGGATTGAACACCCGAAAGTAGGGCGAGGCATCGGTGCCGGTACCGGCAACCCACTGCCAACCATGACTGTTGGAGGCCAGGTCGCCATCGACCAATCGGTCCATGAACCAGCGGGCACCCCGGGTCCAATCGAGATGGAGGTCCTTGACCAGGAAGCTGGCCACGATCATGCGCACTCGATTGTGCATCCACCCCTCGGCCAGAAGCTGCCGCATGCCGGCGTCGACGATCGGAAAGCCGGTCTGGCCGTGACACCAGGCCTCGAAACGGCGGTCGGCCTCGAACCCGGAATCGACTTCGATCAGCGCCAGTTTCTCGACCAGCGCCGTCCGGGCCGAACCAGGCTGATGGAAGAGGACGTCGGCGTAGAACTCGCGCCACGCCAATTCGGAGCGAAAGACCTCGGACCCTGGATCCTGACCCAACCGATCCAACAGCTGACGAGGATGCAGGGCGCCCCATTTCAGATAGGCCGACAGACGGCTCGTACCATCCACGGCCGGGCGGTCACGGATCTCGGCATAGTCCAGGACCGGACCGTCCAGGAAC
>CALACD010000488.1 GCA_937890445.1 uncultured Acidimicrobiia bacterium
GCCCATGCCCATGAACACGACATTGGACAATCGGCGGGGCAGCGCTTCCCGCTTGGCCCGGGCCACCTGCTCGAGAATCTCGCCAACGGTGAGATTGCGGTCGTACCCGGCTTGGCCGGTGGCGCAGAAGCCGCAGGCCATTGCGCACCCTGCCTGACTGGAGATGCACACCGTCGAACGCTGCGGATAGTGCATCAACACCGACTCGACCGTCACGCCGTCGTGGAGTTGCCACAATCGTTTGACGGTCCGTTCATCCGCAGTCTTCTGAGAATCGATCGACGTCAACGCCGGTGGGAAGTTCAGCGCCAGCTCGGAACGGAGCGCAAGGGGCAGGACCGCCAGTTCATCGACGGGACGCGACTGCCGGTACAGGCCTTCCCACAGCTGATCGACCCGAAATCGAGGGTGTGCCTCGAGGGCACGGCTCACGTCCTGGAAGTCGAGATCGTAGAGCGAAGGCACCATCGCAGCGTACCGGACCGGTCCCACCAGTCGAGTCGCACCCCGGCGCTACCCTGGGAACCGTGGAGCATGAAACCGCCGAGCAAACGAGCGACGACACCAGGCCGCGACCGCCAGCCGACGAAACCCATCACCGGGACATCTCGGGTGGTGCGGCCCGTGCCGCCGTCTTCGGTGTCAGCGACGGACTGGTCTCCAACATCGGCCTGATCATCGGCATTGCGGGAGCCGGCAGTTCCGATGCCGCGGTCCGGTTGGCAGGCCTGGCCGGCTTGGTGGCCGGGGCCATCTCGATGGCGGCCGGCGAGTACAACTCCATGCGGGTCCAGAAGGAGCTTTTGGAGCGGGAGCTGATGCTCGAACGGCGGGAGATCGAGCAGAATCCGGCCGTCGAAGCCGTCGAGTTGGCCCAGCGCTACGAGTCCCGAGGAGTCGATCCGGACACGGCCCGGGACCTGGCCAATGGGCTGATGGGCGATCCAGAAATGGCGTTGGAGTTCCACGCCCGAGAGGAACTGGGCATCATTCCCGGCGAACTCGGTTCGCCCATCGCAGCTGCGTTGTCGTCGCTGGTGGCCTTCGCCGTCGGCGCCGTCGTTCCGCTGGTCCCGTGGTTCATCCTCGACGGGACGGCCGCCATCGTGGCGTCGCTGATCCTCGCCGGGATGGCAGCCGTCGCCATTGGCCTGGCCATCGTGCGCTTCACCGAGAACTCGCCGCTGCGAACCGTCGCTCGTCAGTTGGCCTTCACCGCCGTTCCGGCCGCCGTGACGTACGGCATCGGGTCTGCCATCGGCGTCGGGATCTCCTAGATCGCGTCAGCCACCGGTTTGATCCACGCCCGATCGGTGCGCACGACCTGGAACCCGAGGTTCTCGTAGGTGCGCAGCGCCGGCAGATTGTCGGCCTCGACGTACAGCATGCCGACGTCCAGACCCTGATCGGCCAGCCATCGGAGACCGGCCGCCGTCATGGGGGCCCCGTAGCCCTTGCCGTGTTCGGATGGATCGATGCCGATGGCATAGATCTCACCCAGGCGTGGCTCGTCGTGGATCTTGGTCCAACAGAAACCGACGACCCTCCCGTCGAGGTCGAACAATCGGATGCCGTCAGGGTCGAACCACGGCTCGGCCGACAGCCGCCGCAGATCCTCGGCGGTCATGTTGCCCTGGTCGGGGTGGCTGGCGAAGGCCCGGTTGTTGACGTCCAGAAGTGCTCGATCGTCGGTGCCGGGCCGGAACGGTCGGGTGTCGAGGACCGGGGCCGGGACCGGGAGTGGACACCGCATCTGATGCAGCGACCGGTGTTCGACGAAGCCACACCGGTTCGCAGCTTCGTGGTGAAGGTTCGAAGAGGGTTTGGCCCACAATTCGATGTGTTCCACTGAAGCGAGATCAACGTCCTCGGCGTGGGGGCCGACTCTCGATTCGATCGATTCGAGCAGCGCCACCAGGAGAGAGGCGTCGCCGGGTTCCCGATCCTCGACGGTGAGCAATGCGTCGAGACGGACCGTGGTGCCATCGGCCAGGCCGCCGACCCAGGCGACGATCGTTCCTGTCGAGGCGTCGCTGGCAGCGGCGCCGACGAAGACTCCGGCCCGTACGTCTCCCTCCCAGTTCGGGCCGAAGCGGTCGTCGACGAGGTCGGCCGGCACCGCCATCCCCAGCACGGCGCGGGCCTCGGCGGCGAATCGGTCGGACTGTGGGTCGAGTGGAAGGATGAGCGACACGAAGAGCAACCCTAGCCCGGATCTTGCGTAGGAGTCTCTGAGGGGACACGCGAGAAGCCCTCCGACCTGGGATGATGTGAGTTCTCACACAAACATCAATCGG
>CALACD010000489.1 GCA_937890445.1 uncultured Acidimicrobiia bacterium
AGGCGTTGACCATGATGATCCGACACCACGGCACGTCCGCCGACCTTGGCGACGAGGCTGTTGGCGATCAGCACGGCCAGTGCACTGACTCGACCCCGAGCGTCGGGAAGTTGGGACACGTCCGCCTCGTCCAGGTAACGACGGGCGGTGGCCAAGGGGTCGTCGAATGACGACGGGCCCAACAGCCGAGCCGCCCGACTCGCAATCCCCAGGCTCAGGCTGCCGTTCAGTCGGAGGCCATGCGGGTACTGCTGGCGCCACGCATCGTAGGGTTGGATCGAGGTCACACGATCGGCGGGCACCAGATGGCGGTCGAAGAGGATCTGATCGGTTCCCGACGCATCGATGGCAGAAAGGGGTAGTCGTTTCGACACCAGGCTCGGTGGGGCCGGTACGGCGTCGATGAGGCCCCACACGATGTCGTTCTCGTGGCGGGCTGCCACGTGGAAGACATCGATGTGACCCCAACCGGTGACCCATGGGGCGACCCCGCTGATCAGCCATCCCTCGTCGCAGGCCACCGCCGAGATGGCCGGCGGTCCGGCGCGCAGCAGATGGGCAAAGGCAACGCCGGAACGGATCGAGCCGTCGCTGAGCCCGGGCCCGAAGCAGTCGGCGACCGGACCGGTCGATGCGACCACGGCCCGAGTCGCTCCCTGGTGTTGGGTCCACACGAAACAGGTGGTCAGACAGGCACCGGCGAACAGTTCGATGACGGCGAGCAGCGTTGCGGGATCGGCATCGGCGCCGCCGAGATGGGTCGGCCCCAGCAGTCCGTAGAGGCCGGCCGACGCGATGCGATCGAGGTTGGAAACGGGAATGGCGCCGGAGGCGTCCACGGCCAACGCCGACGGGAAGAGCACTTCTTCGGCCAATCGTTCGGCTTCGGAGAGAATCTGTCGGCGGTCCATGGTCACTCGAAGATGGTCCGGTGCCGGAGGGGGGCCAGGTGATCGTCGACGGCGGTGAGGGCCTTGGGATGCCCGAGCAGACGTGCACTGTCGCCGCCGAGCACCAGCTTGCCATCGAGAAACGAGCGTTGAGCGCTGGCGGTACCGCATGCGATCTCCGCGGCCAGCGACCAATCCAGGCGAAGTGTCACGTCGGCTGTATCGGTACCCGGCTGCACCCCGACGGCGTCGGGGCCGAGAGTCAGCGAATAGGAACGATCACCGTCGGGACCGTCGGTCACGAGGTAGCCAACGACGAGTGCATCGGGCACCGCGGCCATGGACCGCAGCAGCTGGTCGGCTTCGTGCAGCCATTCGTCACTGAGATAGCGCATCACCAACCAACCCTAGCGCCGAGGAGTGTTGCGACTACGAGCCGAGCGCGGTGGAGATCAGGGTGGTCAAGGTGTCTCGATCGGTGAGTTCGGCTCGCATCGGCGCCAGCACCAGCTCCTCGACGACGGCATCTACTTCGTCGATGGCGGCTCGCCTCGTCTGCTTCGCTCGTCGTTTGGCCCCGATACCGGCCAACCTTCTGGACAGCACGGCCAGGAGCCAACCGGCGAGTGCTCCCAGTACCAGAAGGCCGGTGGGAACAGGGACCCCCCGATAGTCGGGAGTCGGGACGGCAGGAAGTTGGAGATAGCCGACCACGGCCAGGGCGAGCAACCACAACGCGCCGACCACGGTGGCGACCGCCAGCACGACCTGGAGCGTGCCCACGACCGACCACCATCGAGGAGTGCGAGCCTGGTGATCCCGAACTGCATCGGCGACCGCGGTGTCGAGTCGGTCGTGGAGCACGTCCTCGTCCGGAGTTGCGGCCCGACGCAGCAACGATGGCCACGGAGCGGGCAGACCTTCGGCCACCGCGTCGGACGCGTCACGGATGGCTCCCCGGGCCCGGACCATCTGGGCCCCCGAAGGCGCGGGTAGCGACGTGCGGCCCGAGCTCTGACGTCCCTGACCGTCGGTGCCGAGATGCAATCTGCGGAGCGGGTGTGGACGGAGTCGTCGGACCCACCGGGTGAACGGCCAACCGGTCTGGGCTGCTGCGTCTCGACGGTGGCCGGCGGCAACTGCGGCCGCCACCACCTCGATCCCGGTGGCCTCGACCAGGTCGGCCGACAAGGTGTCGGCCACCTTGGAGGAGATCTCGCGCTTGCCTGCGGTGCCCAGCGCCTCGGACAGGTGGGTGGCGACGACGGTCACGTCGGCCTCGAGTCGCTCGATCATGACCCGCTGAGTGTGGACGGCGTCGGTCAGTGCCGCCATCAGCTGCTCGATGCCTGCGCCGGTCGTGGCCGAGACCGCCACCACGCGCGTCGTCAGCAAGCCGTCGTCGGCTAACAGGCGCTGGAGATCTCGGGTCACCTGGGTCAGCTCCTCGGAGCTCAGCCGGTCGGTCTTGTTGAGGACCATCACCGTCACCGCTCCGTGGTGGGCCAGCTGTCGTAGGTAGTGATGCATCGCCTTGTCGGCGTACTTCTCGATGTCGCTGACCCAGAGCAGGAGATCTGCATGGGCCGCAATCCGTTCCATTTCCAGACGGTGGGTGAGCTCGACCGAGTCGTGATCGGGGACATCGAGCAGCACCAGTCCGTCCAACTCCGTCGATCCCTGCACCAGATGGCGGTTGGGAACCTGGAGCCAGTCGATCAAACCGGTGGCGTCGTCCTCGCCCCAGACGCAGGCCAGGGTGCTGGAGGTGGTGGGACGTCGGACGCCGGTTGTCGCGACGTCGGAACCAACCAAGGCGTTCGTCACCGACGACTTTCCGCTGCCGGTTGCTCCCAGCAGGGCGACGAGGGTGTGGGTCGTGCCGTGCCGGAGCCGATCCGTTGCCTTGTGCTCGACCTTGCGGCCGGCCGCGATCGCCGTGTGTTCGAGTCTTCCCTCGGCCAGGTCGAGCGCGGACCGAAGCGCTGAAAGCCGCTCGGGGAGTTCGGTCCGGTGCTTCTTGCGCCCGATCACCTGATGACGCCTGTCATGACACCACCGCTTCGAGCCTTCGTGCCGCGTCGGCCAGGGCGATCGTGCCATCGGGCGGCGACACCGTCGACCACAGATGGGTGCGGAAGCGGTTGGCGTCCCTACCGATCAACGCCCCGACCCGGTCCAGCAGGAGACGTCGAGCTTCGGTTGCCAGCTCTCGCACGGCCTGTTCGCCGAAGATGGCATTGAGCAGGGCCTGTGACACGCCAGCGGTTCCCGAGGCGACGGCCACTTCGCCACCCGTGACGCCTCCGGTCTGGGCGAACAGCACGATCATCAGCGCCACCCCGATGCCATTGACGCCCAACGCCAACACCCGGGCGGTGTTGCGTTTGCCGGCACCGCGAGCTCGGACCAGTTCGAGGATGTCGTCCTGCCAAGCTCGAACCTCGGAGCCGAGGGAGCTGCGGAACTCCGCAGAGGCCCGTTCCAGGGTTCGGTCGCCTTCGAGCACTCGCGAACCGCCTGGCATCTGTTCCCACGTGGTGACGACCCGTAGGGCAGCGGCATCGGCCTGATCGAGCAGAAGCTGCTCCAGGGTCGAGGTGATCTCGCCCTGGACCGCGGTGGTGGCGGCCGTTCGTCCGGTCACCACGGCACCGATCCGGTCCCGAACCCAGCTGATTCGGCTCTGCACGGCTCGCATCAGTTCGCCGGTTCCGATCAGTTCCTGCCAACGATCGAGGACCTCACCGCGAAGCATCGACCCGCCCGACAGTTCGTTCTCGATAGAGGTTCGGACGTCGGCGTAGACCCGCTCCATCGCCAACCGGAGAGCGTCGGCGGCTGCGTCTTGGGAAGCTGCTGCGGCGTGGACCTGGTCGACTCGGGCCGCGATGCTGGCCAGAGCGCCATCGAGGGTGGCCCGAACGATCTCGGCCCGGCGTTCGGCGTCACCGGCAACGGCATCCAACATCGATCGGATGTCGCTGATGGCCTCGTCTACGATCCGTCCGTCGACCAAGGCGTGCTCGCCGATGGGATAGATGGCGATGTCGGTCAAACGTGCGGCGTCGAGCATCGAACGCAAGTGAGGCACGATCTCGGCGTCGGCTCCGGGAGGAACACGATTGATGATGATGGCCAGTTCGGTGCCACGAGCCTGGGCTCGGTGAAGGAACTCCCATGGCACGGCATCGGCGTAGCGCACTGCCGTGGTGACGAACAACCAGAGGTCGGCCGATGCCAACAACTGGGTGGCCAGGTCGCGGTTGGCTTCTTCGACCGAGTCGATGTCGGGAGCGTCGATCAAGGCCAGGCCCGGCGAGAAGGTGCTGACCGGTTTCAGTCGGAGAGCCTGACCAGAGGCCGCCCCGTCACCGGTGACGCGGGCCAACTCGGGCAGCACATCGGCGGAGAGGAACCACGATTCGTCGTCGGGATGGCAGATCAGGACCGGTGCCCGAGTGGTGGGCCGGAGAACTCCTGATGGCGAAACGTCGGCTCGGGCCAGGCTGTTGGTGATCGTCGACTTCCCTGACCCCGTCGATCCACCGAGCACGGCGAGAAGCGGCGCATCGAGCCGTTGCAGTCGGGGCAGCAGATAGTCGGTGATCTGGTTGCTCAGCTCGGAGCGGACGGCCTCTGCCTCGACCGAGCCGGGTAGCCGCATGCGCAACGTGGTCGTACCGAGGGCGTCGTCGAGTTGCCGGAGAGCGGCGACGGTGGCATCGGTGGGTAGGGGCGTGGAGGAGGTCACGGTGAGTGCATCGTATTGGCGATGACCATGGGGTCGGTTGTTCAGACGTGCGCAGCACTGGGTTGGTCGCGCTGGGTTGGTCGCGCTGGGTTGGTCGCGCTGGGTCGGAGCCGTCTGGCTACCGTGCTGTCATGGGAACAGTGGCCGATGGGCCCGAGATCACCGTCGACATGGAAGGGCGGCATCAGCCAGTGGGGGGCGGTGTCGGAGAGAGCTTGGTCGGCTGGTCGGAATCGCATCGAGTGGATGTGTTCGTCGAGCGCTCGTGCCTGGCCCTGTCATTCCAGGTCAGCGCCCATCGCTCGCATGCCGTCTTCCTCGCTTCGCTGTTGGCGCCAGAACAGTCCCCGATCGTGATCGTCGAACACGACGTACCCATCCCCGGTATCGGGTGGGAGATCCGGGCCAGCGGTTTGTGGGCTGATCACATCTGTGAGACGCCCCTCGATCATTGGAGCTACGGCCTCGAGGCGTTCGCCCTGGCGGTGGACCGGCCCGATGAGTTGCTGGGCCGCGCACTGGGGGAGCGGGTCCCGCTCGGGTGGGAACTCGAGTTCGAAGCCGGCGAAGAGGCTGCCGTCCTCGGCGAGTCGGCGCAGACCATCTCGGGCTACCGCCAGGCAGGGACGGTGCACGGGCTGGTGTTGTCGGCTGACGGAGATCGGGCCATCGACGGTTTGGCGGTTCGCAGTCACTGGTGGGGCTTCGGTGGTCCCACCCTGGTCACCGTCGGTGCTCCGGGATCGGCTTCGCTCGACACGGTACTGCTCCCCGATGTCTACGGATGCTGGCATCACGAGTTGACAGCGACAGGTTCTCGATCCCGCTCCCTGCCGGTAGGGGTGGTCTGAGGATGCGCTGGTTGGCGGCTCTGGTCGGCGTGTTCCTGGTGGTCAGTGTGCTGCTCGACATGGTGAACACGCTCATTGCCACGCAGACATCGAACAGCCGCTGGTGGTTGTCGAGGATCGTGGCCGTGCGGAGTTGGCGGCTGTTCCGCAGCGTGGGGGTGCGATTGTCGGAGGGGCCCGCCCGGAACCGCGTGTTGGGCTCCTACGCCCCGTTCCTGGTGCTCCTGTTGCTGGTGATCTGGGTGGGTCAGCAGGTGGTCGGTTTCGGGCTCCTGTGGTGGGGGCTTGGCGGTGTGGACGGTGTCGATGGTCTGTTCGAGAACGTGTACTACTCGGGAGTCGTGTTCTTCACCGTCGGTTTCGGTGAGGTCGTGCCATCGGCTGCCGTGCCGCGGATCGGTGCCTTGGTCGAAGCCTTCAGCGGTGTGCTCACCACTGCCCTGGTCATCGGCTATCTCCCCGCGCTCTACACCGCGTTCAGTGAACGAGAACGAAAACTGATGACGCTCGACGACGGGACCGAGGAGCGCATCACCCCGACCAACCTGGTGCTGGCGTGGGCGCCGGATGCCGATGTCGACGATCTCGTCGCCCGGTTCGCAGATTGGGAGGACTGGGTCGCCGGCATCATCGAGACCCACACGACGTTCCCGATGTTGCGCTTCTTCCGGTCGCACCACGAGGGCCAGCACTGGGTGACGGCGCTCGGCCTCCTGAGCGATGCAGCCCTGCATTGTGAGATCATCAGGGGTGCAGATCGGCGCGCCCCGTACTGGATGTTGCGCCGATCGATTCGTCTGTTCCAGGAGCTGACCGAGGGAGTCGACCTGAGCGCGTACGAGCACACTCCTGGAACCGACTCCCTCTTCCGTGACCTCTACGACGCGCTCGACAGCCACGGTTTCGACCTCTATCCGTTCGAAGAGGCGGCCGCCCACGCCGGCGAGCTCAGGTCCAAATTCGGTCCTCCGCTCGAGTATCTGATCGATGCATCGCTGGCGCCCCGCGGGTTCTGGGGACACAACATCGGGCATCGTCGGAGAACCGCCGGGTCGTAGCCTCAGACCTCGTCGGGGTCGCCGGCGAAGCGAACGATGACCAGAGTGACCGCGGCGGCCGCAGCTGCCAACGCGAGGCCGCTGAGGAGTTCGCTGGCCGGGGGCCAGGCCAGACTGGTTCCGCGAATCACTTCGTCGGCTTCATCACTGATGAAGCCGACGCCGTTGGGCCAGGGCCACAACACGCGAAACGATCCCACCATCAGGCCGAGGAGGGCTGCCAGCACGGTTTGCTCATGGTGTTCGAGGACCCAGTTGAGAACCGACGAGAACAGTCCGAGGCCGATGGTCGCACCCACCAGGAACACGGCCAGCTGAGGAATCGAGCCTCCGAGGACTGCGGCGTACATGCCGAGCATGAGCATGATGAACGAGCCGGAGATGCCGGGGAGGATCATGGCGCAGATGGCAATGCTCCCGGTGACGGCAAACAGCCAGATGGGTGGGTCGATGACTGCCCCGGCCTGGAATCCGAGCAGCACGAAGGCCACGACCGAGACTCCTCCGATGAGTCCCAATCGAAGCGGATCGTGGGTGGTGATCTCCTTCCAGACGAGGTAGCAGCTGGCCAGGACCAGACCGCAGAACACCGCTGCGGTCATCTCGGCCTGATTCTTCAGCAGCGAGTCCATGGCGTGACGCAGCAGCGCAAAGGCGGTCAGGATGCCGCCACCGAGCGGGAGGAGGAACATCCAATCGATGGCTTTCAGATCGGACCAGAAGCCCTTCGGATCGCCGGTCACGAGGCGCCTCAGCGCATGCGCTCCGGCCCGAATGTTCCCGATGAATGCTCGGTAGATACCGAGGATCAGTGCCACCGTGCCGCCGGAGACGCCCGGGACGATGTCTGCCGAACCCATCAGGAAACCTCGAGCGAACTGGTAGACGACTTTGACCGGCGGCGAGGCTTCTTCGTTGGGCACGCCACGAGAGTAGCCAGCGGTCCCTCGCTCACCATGGAGCGCGCCGGTTAGGGTGACGACACCATGAGCGGGGACGCGGGACGAGCCGAGGACACGACACCCCACGTCGATCCACGACCGATCGATCCACGACAGGGATTGCCAGCGGTGTGGCCCGACGACCTGTTGAGCGCCATCCGGGCCGGCCACGACCCCAACCGGCCCATCGTGGTCCTCGATGACGACCCGACCGGCACACAGACCGTGGCGGATGTCCCGGTTCTCACCAGTTGGACGATCGATGTTCTCGCCGACGAACTCCGACGATCGCCGGTCTTCTTCGTCCTCACCAACTCTCGCAGCCTGTCGGCGCCCGATGCAGTGGAGCTCGCCATCGAGATCGGTCGCAATCTGGCGGCAGCCGCCGACGAAACCGGGACTCGGCCATCGGTGATCAGTCGTAGTGACTCGACGTTGCGGGGTCATTTCCCCGCCGAGGTCGACGCCCTGATCGAGGCCATGGGAGGAGACGTAGATGTGCCCTGGAGCACGGTTCTTGTTCCCTTCTTCGCCGCCGGTGGCCGAGTGACGGTGGGGGATGTGCACTATGTGGCCGAGCCCGACCCCTCGCCGCAGGATGCAACCCGGTCACGACTCGTACCGGTGGCCGAGACCGAGTTTGCGCGAGACGTCTCGTTCGGATTCGTCAACTCGAATCTGCGGGACTGGATCGAGGAGAAGACGGCGGGCCGAATCCCGGCCCGCGACGTGGTCGGCATCGGGCTGGATCTGATCCGGAACGGAGGACCCGATGCGGTGCATCGTCTCCTCGTGGAGTCGGGACCTGGTGCAACGCTGGTGGTCAACGCGTTGGACGATCGCGATCTCGAGGTCGTGGTGATGGCGATGCTGGCCGCCGAGGCCGATGGGCACCGCTTCATCCAACGCACGGCAGCTTCTTTCGTGCAGGTCAGATCGGGCCAACCGAAGCGACCCCTTCTGTCCCGAGCAGATCCAGGGTGGCCGGTGCCCGAAGCAGGACTGGTCGAAGGTCGCTCGGAGGGTCAACCGGTCGGCGGACTCGTGGTCGTTGGGTCCCACGTCGAGCGGTCGACTCGGCAGCTGGCCAAGTTGGCCGATCGCCCCGATGTCGAGGTCGTCGAGATGTCGGTTGACCAGGTCGAGCTCGATCCCGGCACGGAGATCGATCGGTGTCGCTGTCTCGTCACTGCCATCATGGTTCGGGGAGACAGCGCCGTGCTCGCCACCAGTCGGCGACTGCGGACCGGGGAAACGGCCGACGCGTCGCTCGCCGTCAGCCGCCGGGTGTCCAGCGCCGTGTGTGCGGTCGTGGGCGGTCTCACGACCCGACCAGCGTTCCTCATCGCCAAGGGTGGCATCACGTCAAGCGACATCGCCACTCGGTCCCTCGGGATCCGCCGGGCCGTGGTTCGGGGCCAATTGCAGCCCGGCGTACCGGTGTGGGAAACAGGTGACGAGACCCTGTTTCCCGGTCTGGTCTACGTGATCTATCCCGGGAACGTCGGCACGGACCAGGGTCTCAGCGATGCTCTGGATGCGCTGGCCTGACTCCGGACGGCTCGACTATCAGCCCGTTGGGGCGCTACGCCGGGCGAATGCGGCGACGATGTCGCCCAGACGCTCGTCGGCAGGCAAACCGAGGGCGCGACCCCGGGCATCGTCCCAGTGCCCCGGCCAGCCCTCGACAATGGCGGCGATGGCCGGATCGGGGGTCAGATCGATCAGCGCGGCTGCCTCGGGCCCACCGACGACTTCGAGAGCCGACAGCATGTCGGCGATGGTGACGGTCAGGCCTGGTAGCGCCACGGCCCGCATCGACCCCAGTCGTTCGCCGTCGAGGGTTGCCAGATGTCGGAGGCCGGCGACGGCAGTGTCGGGGGAGATCACGACCAGCGGCGTGTCGACGGCCACCGGAACCACGCAGCGGAGCCCCTGGAGCGGCTCGCGGAAGATGCCACTGCAGAAGCTCGACGCGGCCAGATTCGGCGCACCGGGTCGGATGATGACCGTGGGGAGGCGAGCGGTTCGGCCGTCGACGAAACCCTTGCGGCTGGCGTCGTCGATCAGCAGTTCGCCGATGGCTTTCGTGGTGCCGTAGGTCGAGGTCGGGGTCTGTTTGGTCCGATCCCCGGTGGCGGTCTCGGTGAAGTCTCCTCCGAAGACAGCAACGCTGCTGGCGAACACGACACGG
>CALACD010000490.1 GCA_937890445.1 uncultured Acidimicrobiia bacterium
CGGAGCCTGCTCGGTCGTGATCGGGTTCTCGGCGGTACCGACGAACAGTCCGTCGAAGGCATCGAGGGCGGTCGCGAGATGGCGCTCCCGCAGATCGACATCCACGTCAGGAAGCGGTATCTCGGCATCTTTGAGTGCCCGGAATTCGGCGACGATGGACAGGAGGACAGGATCGGATTCGACACGTGCGCGTTCGGCGTCGGTCACCTCTCCGTCGACATAGGCCGACGCCAGTTCATCGAGTTCCTCGTTCATGACCTCAACTCTGACGTTCCTCCGGGGGCATCTGGTTCCCGACGATGCGAGCCATGTGACGTCTGCCACGAGCGATGCGGGAGCGGACAGTGCCCGGCGCGATGCCCAGGATCTCGGCGATCTCGGCGTAGTCGAGGCCCATCACGTCCCGCAGCACGACAGGGGCCCGGAACTCTTCGGGGATCTGCGGCAGCGCGTCCTCCAAGGTGATTCGGTCACTCACCTGTTGATCGAGATCCGGCCCCGACGCAATGCGGTCCGGTTCATCGACAACGGTGAGAGGTCGGCGCTTGCGGCGGCGCAACTCGTCCAGCGCCGCGTTGGTGGCGACTCGATAGCTCCAGGTCTTGAAGCTGGATCGTCCATCGAAACGGTCGAGACCTCGCACGATGGCGAGCAACGCCTCTTGACACGCGTCGGCGCCGTCGGCGTCGTTGCGTGCCATCCGACGACAGATCGCGAAGAGGCGGGGGTAGTGCCGGCCCAGGAGCGCATCGAGGGCGGAACGATCCCCTTGCTGCGCTCGGCCCACGAGTGTCTCGTCGCTGAGTTCGATGGCCAGATCCTAGAAGAGCTCCGTCCACTACCGAGCGATCTGCCGCACGCCATCGGGCTCACGACACGTCGACTTCGGCGACCTCGAATCGGTAGTCGCGACCCGGATTGTCGTCACGGTCCTCGGAGGTTCCGTGATCGGTGACCCACAACAGCACCGTGGTGCCTTCGGCTCCTCCCAAGTCGAGGGCCAACTCGGCTCGTCCATCGAACACCGCGCTCGTGACGGGTGGACCCCACGTGTCGGCCGCACCGGAGAAGTCGTTTCCGACGTAGATCTCGATCGTCCAATCGGTACTCGGTGTCGTGAGCGAGAGCGTGGTGAGTTGCGCAGATGCTCCGAGCTCGATCAGGAGCCCTACGCCGGGTTTGAGATTGCCGAAGTTGGGTTGTCGGTAGGTCTCGGTCCGCCATGTCGTGGTGAGGTCGTCATCGAACGCAGCGGCGGTGAGATCTTCGTTCTCGCTGCCGTCGCCTGGCGTCGGGTCGAAGGAACGAACGCCGACGATCTCCTTCTCGTCACGAACGTCGAAGTTTGCCAGCGGGGTGGTGTCGGTGGTTTCCCGGTCGCTCGTGGTCGTCGCGGCGTCGTCGCGGCCGGCGATCGGCGATCGCGAGATCAGCAGAGCGGCGATCAGCAGCGCACTGCCCAGAACCAAGACGACGAACGCCGGGATCATCCACGACCGTTCGGAGCGTACGAAACCCCCGTCATCGGGGTGGTCGAGTTCGGAGCCGAGAGGATCGGTGTCGTGGCCCGACGATCCCGTGTCGGTGGCGGCGATCTCGAGGCCACGTGGCAGGTTGGTTCCGAGTGCCACCGAGGTTCGTTCGTTCACCGATGGCGCCACGACGGTCGTGGTGTCGGTCGACGGACTGGATGGATCGTTTTCCCCGGGCGGCCGTGCGGGGAAGACCAGAGCGGACAACGCAGCCCGCAGATCGCGGGCGGAATCGAACCGATCGGACGGCTCACGTGCCAGGAGGCGATCGACGATGACGGCGAAGGGCCCGGCGGCGTCGGGGCGCCGAGATGCCAGCGGTGCGGCGTCCTCGTGCAGGCGGGCCAAGGCGGTCGACGCATCGGTATCTGCCAGGAACGGGGCCTGACCGGCCAATGCCTCGTAGAGCACGACTCCGAGCGCGTACAGATCCGTGCGGGGATCGACGTCGTCGCCGCGTACCTGCTCTGGCGCCAGGTACTTGGCCGTACCGAGCAGGGTCCCGGTGATCGTCAAATCGGTGTCCTCACCCGCTTTCGCGATCCCGAAATCGGTGACCATGACGCGTCGATCCGGGCACAACATGATGTTCGATGGTTTGATGTCGCGGTGCACGATGCCGCCACGGTGTGCCTCGTCCAGGGCATCAGCGATCTGCATCCCGATCTCGGCGGCGTCGGGCAGTGACACGGTGCCATTGCGATCGAGGAGCGAGCGGAGCGTCTCACCAGAGATGAGCTCCATGACGATCGCCTCGACACCATTCTGGGACACGGTGTCGTAGATGCCGACGATCGACCGATGCGACAGACGGGCTGCAGCGATCGCCTCTCGACGAAAGCGGAGAAGGAACCCTCGATCGGTCGCAAGATGGGGATGGAGGACCTTGACCGCGACCAGGCGATCGAGCACAAGATCCCGAGCTTTCCAAACCTGGGCCATGCCGCCGCTGGCCAACGGTTCGAGAAGCTCGTAGCGATCGTCGAGACGTGTACCGGAACGAGGCGTCATCCCCGAGGCTCCACTCGACGTGTCTTTCGGATCGAGTTCGCCCACCAGCCGAGCAGGAGAGCCAGGCCCGTGGAGGACAGGAGCATGCCTCGGCCAGGGACGGCAGTCGAGCGAACCTGGAAGCGGGTTCGGGCCAGCTCATGGCTTCCATCCGGGGTCAGAACGATCACATCGAGTGGCGAGAGGCCGACCGAACGGGCCACCACCTGAATATCGATCGACGACGTCCCCGGGGCGACGTCGAAGGGCTGATCGCTTCCCACCACATCGAGTTTGTCGCTGGCGAAGCGCAGCATGATCGTGCGGGTGCCCGCTGACCGATTGTCGATGGTGATCGGGATCGGGCTGGTCTGTGCGGCCAAGGTGACGGACTGGTTCTCGGGCAGTTCGATCACATCGAGAGCGTCGCTGGTCGCGTCGGCGACCGACTCGATCGCGCGACGGCGGTTGTCGGGGTTGAGGTCTCGGCTGAGAGACGCGAGGAGATCGTCGTGAAGGGTGGTGGGCGAGAGGCCGCCGGCAACGAAGAAGGACCGGTAGGTGCTCAAGGCCGAGGTGGCTGCCGCGATGTCGTCGGCCACGGATCGAAGGTCCTGGGCGGATCGTTCGCTGGGGCGGATCGGGAAGCTCTCGGCAACTTGTGCAGTGAGCGTCACCGCTTCGAGGAGCCCGAGCTGATCGATTCCCGACAACACCACATCGAGACCGGCGACACTCGCATTGGCGGAACCGGCGCCACCGAGCACGACCCGACTCCGGTCGGTCTCGAACCGGATGGCCAGCCGGGCCAGCAATTGATGGGCGCGAATGATGGCACCGGTCTCGCTGGGACTACGGTCCCTCAGCTGCTCGTCGATCTGCAGGACTCGGAGCGTCGAGCCGTCAACCTCGAGAAAGCCTTCGGCCCGAGGCGCGCTGCCGACATCGAGTACCAGTTCGATCCCGAGGTCGAGCAAGAGCCGGGCACCCTCGATCGTCAACGGGCCGTCGACGGGTAGGACATCGAGGGGAGTACTGAGTCCGAGGGCGTCGAGATCTCGCCGGGTCTGCTCGATGTTGGATTGGTAGAGCTGGCCCTGGTCGATCTCGGCCAGAGCGGAGGGGTCCAGATCCAACCGAGGCATCGCCAGGACGGGACGTCCGTCCAGGGCTTGTCGGAACTGGTCGGCCAGCTCGGGGTCCCCGTTGAGCTGGGTCAGGATGCCACTGTCGAGCAACGTGGTGAGGGCAACCTTTGGATGCTTCGCCAGCAGTGTCACGGCTTCGGGCAGCGTCAACCCATCAGCGCTCGAGACGACGAGGACCAACGAGATCGGGAGCAGGCCTGCTTCGGCGGTCTCGGTCGGAAGACGAATGAGGTGGGTGACCAGTGAGCTCACGGGGCCCTCGGGGCCTCGGACCTCGGCCGTGATCGGATAGACCCCAGCGTCCTTGATGTAGACGCGGTTCTCGCCTTCGTTGCCGGGGGTGAAACTTCGGATCGGAATCTCCGCCACCAGCTGGCCGACCTCGTTTCGGGGGAGATCGATCAACCTGACTGGTTCGGTGCGATTCAGGACGTCCCCGGGTGGCCCGTCGACGTCGCTCTCATTGGTGAGCCGACCGTGGATGGTGACGACGAACTCCAGGGCAGGGTCGGGCGGCCCGGCCCAGTCGAGAACCAGGCTCATCGAGCCATCGGCGGTGACGTACGAGGACTGCTGCGCGAGATCCAGCCGGCCGCCGGCAGCGTCCTGAGCTGTCGCCGGGCCGGCCAGGTTCAGCCCGGTGATGACGACGATCAGGATCACCAACGCATGCCCTGGAATCGAGCGGTCCCGTAGCGTCACGGTGCAGTCCACTGGAGGACCACGAGACCCTCGGGCTGCCGTAGGAACCCGAGATGCTCGTACAGTCCCAACGCTCGGTGATTGCGCTCCTGGGTGTTCACCAGCACGCTCGTCGCTCGATGGCGACGAAGCCATTGAAGAGCGTCGTGAACCAGGTCGGTGCCGATGCCCTGACCCTTGGCGTCGGGTTCGACGGCGAGTCGTTGGAGATAGCCGCGGTCGGCAGCTCTGCCGGTGACGGCGTAGCCGACGACTCGCCCGTCGTCCCTGGCGATCCGGAAGTGACTGTTGGGAGTGGCCCGCCGGGCCTCGCGTAGCGTGGTCGAATCGAATCGCCAGAACGTCTCGAAGGCCCGACGATCGATCTCGAGCACGGTGCTGCGATGCCAGGGGCGGCCGGTCGACAGGGATCGCGTTGGGTGAGGTGGACGGTCCTCGAGTCGGCGCGACAGCAGGTAGAGGCGTTCTTGCAGGACGAATCCGGCCTCGAGAAACGGCTGACCCTCGCCAGGGTGCATTGCGGGGGTGACGGCTCGGGAGACGCCCCGGGCCGTCAGCAGCTCGAGGCACTGGACGATGTCCAAGGCGCGGAGGCCGCGCCCGTTTCGTCGGGGCCCGACGAGCGCGGTGTACCGATCGCCCTGCCACGGGACGACACGAAGGCGGGCGCCGCCCAGCGGCCCAGCCCAGCTCCGGGTCAGGCCGGGCAGATCGGAGGTCGGTTGGGCATGGTCCACCAGGCGCCAAGACTATTCGTTGTTGGGCCTGTCGGGGGTACGGACTCCGAAGGCCATGTGGTCCATGGGCCGTGCCGACTACGGTTACCGACGGTGGCTGCTTTCGATTCCGTCCTGACGCTGCTCGCACCGGTGAGCCGCCGGTTCGCCGACGCCGGCCATCAGCTGTACCTCGTGGGCGGAATCGTTCGCGACGGAGTGCTGGCGGAGATGGATGACTCGCCCAGCGCCTCGGACAACCTCGGTGCCGGTGGCAATGACATCGATCTCACGACCGACGCGCGGCCCGAGGTGACCAAGGCGCTGCTCAAGAATGTGGCAACTTCCCTTTGGGCTCAGGGCGAGCGGTTCGGCACCATCGGTGCGCGGGTCGACGGTCGAGACCTCGAGATCACGACGTTTCGGGCTGACGTCTACCGCGACGACAGTCGCAAACCCGAGGTGGCGTTCGGTCATGAACTGCGTGGCGATCTGGCTCGCCGAGACTTCACCATCAATGCGATGGCGGTTTCGACGGCGACCGGACAACTCCACGACCCCCACCATGGTCGTCGTGATCTCCGAGAGCGACTCCTGCGAACGCCACTCGATCCCCATCTTTCGTTCTCCGACGACCCGCTCCGCATCCTTCGGGCAGCCAGGTTCCTTCCACGATTCGACATGCGGGCATCCCCCGAGCTGGCTGCGGCGGCCAGTGCATTGGCACCCCGTCTCAGCATCGTCTCGGTTGAACGTATTCGGGACGAGTGGGAACGGCTGTTGGCGGTGACGAGCCCCCGCGTCGGTCTGGATTTCCTGGACGAGCACGGTGTGGTGGGTTTCATAGCGCCCGAGGTGTCGGACCTGCCGGACCCGGTCCGTGCTGCGGCCCGGGAGCGGGCCGCCAGTGCCGCTTCGCCGCTGGTTCGACGAGCCGGGTTCCTGGCCGATCTCGACATCGAGACGGCCCATCGCTGCCTGGCCGACCTGCGTTATTCGAACGCAGTCATCGCCGATTCCATGGCCGTGCTGTCAGCTGCGGCCCGGCTCGCCGTGTCGGCGACGAACGACGAGTCACTGCGCCGAATCGTGGCCACAACCGGTCGCCACGTTGAACCGGTGCTGATCGACGAGGCCCTGGTGCTGGCCCGGATTGCGGCCCAGGGTGACCGAGCTGCGGTCGATCATGTCGAGCGAGTGACAGCGGCTCTGGGTCTGCTCCGGGCCCGAGAGGATTTGCGGGCGGTCGATCTTCCGATCGGCGGTGACGACGTCATGCGAGAGTTCGACGTTGCCGCCGGTCGAGCCGTGGGGGAGGCACTGGAGTGGCTTCGCGAACAGCGAATCGTGCACGGCCCGCTCGATCGAGATCAGGCCATTCAGCTGCTGCTCGAACGGGACGCTGGCAGCGGCAACGACCCAGGGTCGGACGTGGACTGAACGACGGGCGAGACGCTGGCACCCCGGCATCGGTACTCTTGGCACCGTGCCCCGTTGGCGAGACTCCGAAGGCGATGCGGTGGTGAGCTACAAGCTCGCTCGCCAGCGGATGGTTCGCGCCGTCGAGGAAGGTCGACGTTCGCTACAGGAAGTCTGTGATGCCCAGCCCGAACTCCGTCGGGTTGCGCACCATCACGCCACCCCTCTGGGCGAGCCGTGTCCGATCTGTGATGGTGACGATCTCGTGGCCGTTACGTTCGCGTTCGGTCCCGGCCTGCCTCGCCAAGGTCGCCTGGTGGCCGACAGCGAGGAGCTGCGAGGGCTGCGCCGACGCGGGAAGCCATCCACGTGCTATTCCGTAGAAGTGTGCCGACAGTGCTGGTGGAACCATCTGCGGGAGTCCTTCGCCCTCGATGGCGACGAATCTCCGACACCGGCCCGCTGACCCTGGTTGCGTTCTCGATCGACTGACACGCCGTGCCCTCCCCGTTCTCCACCCTGATGCTGTCGGGCCCTCGCCGACCGCGTGACCGCCGCCGCAATCCGCTGTGGCGTTTTCGACGCGCCCTGTTCCTGCTCGGTCTCTTCGGCGTGGGCGGCCTCCTGGGCTCGCTGTTCGTGCTGTCGCGGATCGAACTCGATCTGGCCGACGACAACATCTTCGATCTGGCTCAGACCGGCTTCATCTGCGCGGCCGACATCACCGGAGAATGCGGGCCCGAGAACGCGATCGCTCAGCTCTCGGCGGGCGAAGATCGAGAGCTGGTGAACTACGAGGACATCCCCGAGGTCGTGATCTGGGCGGTGGTCGCCACCGAGGACAAGGACTATTTCACCCACCACGGGGTCGATCCGGTCGGGATCGCCCGGGCAATGGTACAGAACGTGCGCGAACAGGATGCCGTCCAGGGTGGTTCCACGATCACGCAGCAGTACGTGAAGAACACGTTCACGGGTGACGATCAGACACTGATCCGCAAGGTGCGGGAGGCGACGCTGGCCATCAAGTTGAATCGACAGCTCTCCAAGGAAGAGTTGCTCGAGCGGTACTTGAACCGGATCTACTTCGGTCGTGGTGCCTACGGAATCCAGGCAGCGGCCCAGGCCTATTTCGGAAAGAACGTCGGTGAGCTGGACATCGCCGATGCCGCCTTTCTCGCTGGGCTGATCCGGTCTCCGGGGACCGCCGATCCGGCCCGGGATCCCGAGGAAGCAGCCCGCCGCCGGGCGACGTCGCTGACGCGGATGATGGAGGACGGCTACATCACCCAGGCCGAAGCCGACGAGGCCAACTCCCAGGACTGGTCGAACACGGTTCGACCCCCCAAACGGGAGGGTTTGGGGGAGGTCGCGGGCTCGGCCTTCGGCACCGAGTATTTCGTCGAGGCGGTGCGGCAACAGCTGGCGTTGCTCGAGCCGGAGGGCGAGCTCTACACCGGTGGGCTCCGGGTTTACACCACACTCGACCCCGAAGTGCAACGCGCTGCCTTCATCTCGGTGACCGAGGTCGTGGATCCGAGAAGCTCGCCCGATGATCCGTCGGCATCGGTGGTCGCCGTCGATGCCAAGGGCCAGGTCGTGGCCATGATGGGTGGGTTCGACTTCTCGACTTCCCAGGTGAATTTGGCACTGGGTCGACAGGGTGGCGGTTCGGGGCGTCAGCCGGGATCGTCGTTCAAGCCGTTCGCCTTGGCCGAAGCGTTGGAACAGGGCTTCTCGGCGCGGTCGCTGTTCAGTGCACCGAGCAGCATCGTGCTGCCCGGGGCCAACGACGGTGCCGATTGGACCGTGGGCGGGGGAGGAAGCCCTGACGGATATCGAGATCTGGTCGATGCGCTCCGCGTCTCCTCCAACGTGGTCTATGCCCAGCTGATGGTCGCCCTCGGTCCCCAGAGTGTCGTCGGCATGGCCGAGCGCCTGGGTGTGTCGGCGCCCTTGCCTGCCGTCAACTCCCTGGTGTTGGGATCTGGTGAGGTCTCGGTGCTGGACATGGCCGCCGCCTATTCGACGATTGCGAATCAGGGGGTTCGCTATGCGCCCATCCTGATCGAGCGCGTCGAGTTCGCCGATGGACGACCGACGTGTTGGTATCCGATCGATGGCGAGTGCACGGGGACTGGACCGGGTCGTGAACCCACCGACGCTGCAGCCCTCGACCCATCAATTGCCCGCCAGGTCACTGCTGCGATGCAGGGCGTTGTCGAGGCTGGTACGGGGGGTGCTGCACAGTTCGGCCAACCGGCTGCAGGGAAGACGGGTACGACCCAGGACAATCGCGACGCCTGGTTCGTGGGGTTCACGTGCCAACTGTCGGCCGCGGTGTGGATGGGTTACCCGGGCACGAACGGGCAGACGGTCCAACCGATGGACGATGTCCGGGGCATCGAGGTGAGTGGTGGGAACCTTCCGGCCGAAATCTGGTCGGCGTTCATGGCCCGCACCATGGAGACATCGTGGGGGGGAGCCTCCGGCCCCTGCGAACAGCTGGCGACCAGTACCGATTACACGGGCATCGTGTTGAACCCAGACCTGTCCACCACCACGTTGCCGCCCTGCGTCGAACCCTCGGTCACGACCGAGGACGCAGGACCGATTCCCACGATTCCCGGGGGTGAGCCACCGACGGCCCCCGCCGATTCCGCGTCGATTCCGACGACGCAGCCCTGCCAGCCCGTGCTCACCGACGTGGTTCCCGACGGGGGCGCGACGGACGTTCCGGCACCGGTGCCCGAGGACGACGGACCCCGCACGGAGGCTTCGACCTCGACCGAAACCATCCCGACTCCCTCGACGTCTCCCACCTCGCCCCCGACCTCGCCTCCCTCGACCGAAACCATCCCGACCGTCGGGGGGTGAGCACGGCGATCGCGGTTCGCAGCGAGCCGGTGTTGGGGCAGGGCCTCTGTGGAAAGAAGCTCAGGCCACCCGATGGGGATAGTGAGCCAGGCACACCCCGCACCACTTCTCGCTGAACTCCGCTTCTCGGGTCGAGGCTTCGGTGTCCCAGGAGGCGGGCGTGATGTACAGCCGGAATACCTCGGTCATCAAGTCGTCGGTCTCACCACAGCTGTCGCACATATGCAGACAGGCTAGTTCGGTCGACGAGGCGATCGTTCCCTCGTCCGCGCCGGCTCAGACTGTCACAGTCGCTGTCTAGGGTGCGAGAAGTGAGATCGAACCGCTACCCTTTCGGAGTCCAGCAGTGAGAGCCGAGTCGATCGGAACCCATTGCGATGAAGACCCTGCCCCGAAGGACGGGGCCCCGGTTGAAAGCCGGGTCCACAGGGAGAGGTAGGCACCCATGCGGGCTTACGAACTGATGATCATTTTTCGAGCCGAGACGGAAGAGTCGGCCGTGCAGGCCATGATCAACCGACTGGGCGAGTTGAGCATAGAGGCGGGCGGGACGCTGGAGAAGATCGACAAGTGGGGCGTCCGCCGCTTCGCTTTCGAGATCAAACACCAGTGGGAGGGCTTTTATGTGGTCCTCGAGTTCATCGCTCCCAACGCGTTGGACGAGATCGATCGCACCTTGCGACTCGCGGATGAAGTGATCCGCCACAAGTTCATGCGGCTGCCCGTCCCCGAAGCGCACAAGCGCGGGCTTGCCGCCGTATCGGTCTGACAAGGGACAACACATGGCAGTGGACAACGCCGTGACCATCACGGGAAATGCAACACGAGAACCGGAACTCCGATTCACGCCGGGCGGACAGCCTGTCGCCAGCTTTGGGGTGGCGGTCAATCGCCGGTGGCAGAATCGCCAGACCCAGGAATGGGAGGAAGCCACGTCGTTCATCGATGTGACCTGCTGGGGGCAGTTGGCGGAGAATGCCGCCGAATCGGTCGGACGCGGAACCCGCGTCACCGTGACCGGACGACTCGACCAACGAAGCTGGGAAACCGACAATGGCGACAAGCGTTCCAAGGTCGAGATCGTGGCAGACGACGTCGCGGTGAGTTTGCGGTGGGCCACGGCGTCGGTTGCAAAGAACGAGCGTCGTGACGGCTTCGACAGCGGCGGCGGTCAACAGGGAGGCCGTTCCTTCGGCTCGCCTGCTGGAAATCAACAACAGGCACCTGCCTACCAACCTGATGAGGAGCCCTTCTAATGGCGAAGGCAAAGAGCACGCGCCGCGTGAAGCCGAAGAACGACGGCCGACGCGGCAAGAAGAAGATCAGCCCGATCTCGGGCGACAGTCTCGACTACGTCGACTACAAGGACGTCGATCTGCTTCGGCGATTCCTTTCGGATCGGGCCAAGATCCGCGGCCGTCACGCAAGCGGAAACGATTCCCAGCAACAGCGAGTCATCTCCGTGGCCATCAAGAATGCCCGAGAGATGGGACTGTTGCCCTATGCCAGCCGGGTCACCACGCAGCGTCGTGGCCGGAACGATCGAGGCGATCGACCCGAGCGGGGTCCACGGCGCGACGATTCCGATCGTTCGGATTCGACGAGCGATTTCGAAGTGAGCGATGAGTTCGAGACAGCAGCCATGGCAGCGGATGCCACGGTTGGAGCGACCGAGGGAGAGGACTGATGCGAATCGTCCTGCATGAAGGCATCAAGGGTCTCGGAAATCGGGGCGACGTGGTCGAAGTTGCCGACGGTTATGCCCGCAACTTCTTGATTCCCAAGGGGTTTGGTCAGGCGGCCAACGCTGGTGTCGAAGCACAGGCCGAGGCCATGCGTCGAGCGTGGATCCTGAAGAATGCCAAGGATCGCGAAGCTGCAGAAGAGGTCGCCAAGGTGCTGGTGACAGCGATCGTGAGCATTTCGGCACGCGCCAGCGGCGAGGGCAAGCTCTTCGGATCGGTCAGCCAGAGCGAGGTGGTCGAAGCGATTCACGCTCAGACCGGAGTCGAACTCGATCGCAAGATGATCGACTTGCCGGAGGCAATCCGGGCAGTCGGCACGCATTCGGTGACCGTGCACCCGCACGCTGAGGTCCAGTTCCCCGTCACCATCGAGGTCGTCGCTTCCTGATGGGCTTCGGCTCGGCCGGTGACCCTGACCGAGCCGAAGCACCAATGCGGGGCGAGAACCGACTGGCGTGATGCTCCTGCAGGTTTCGCGGCGTCCGAAGGGCATCGCCATGCCCGAGCCCTCCCCTCGAGCAAAAGCTACTAAGAGCGTGTTGAAGCATCATCATCCACAAGAAATCGACGGTTTCCACAGACTTCTCCACACTTCACACCGTCAACTCCTGGATGTGCACAGCTTGTCCAGAGATATTGGCCAGAAATCCACAGGCAAGCGCACTATCGATCCACAGCAGGAATGAGCGAGGATCATAAACATGCGTGACGGAGCGTTCTCGGGACCTTTTTCAGATTCGTCGGGATCAGCTTCGTCAGGAAACGGCGGTGGTGGGAGTTCGAGCTCCGGAGGAGCTCGAACGCCGCGGTTACCACCAAACAATCTGCGAGCCGAGGAATCCGTTCTCGGAGCTATGTTGCTGAGCCGCGAGGCCATCGCTGACGCCGTCGAGAATCTGGACGCCGATCTGTTCTACAAGCCCGCTCACGGCCACGTGTTCGAAGCGATTTTGAGCTTGTACGGGGCGGGCGAACCGGTCGATGCGGTCACGGTGGCCGAGGAGTTGAGCCGGGCCGGGTTACTGGAGGCCGTCGGCGGGCCCGGTCTGCTGATCGATCTGCAGGCAGCGACGCCCGCGGTCAGCAACGCTGCTCATTACGCCAAGATCGTCGAGGAACATGCCACGCTTCGTCGCCTGATCACGGTGAGCAACGAGATCGCCGAGATGGCCTACAGCATGCCCGACGACGTCGTGAAGACCGTCGATGAGGCCGAGGCCCGCATGTTCGACGTGGCACAACGCAAGGTTGCCAACACGACCGCACCGATCAAGGATCTCCTCTCGGCCAACCTCGATCGACTCGAGATGCTCTACGAGCGGGGAGAGTCGATCACCGGGATTCCGACCGGTTTCACCGATCTCGATCAGCTGACCTCGGGTCTTCAGCCGAACGCCTTCTATGTCATCGGCGCTCGGCCGGCCATGGGCAAGACAGCGTTCGCACTCGGCATGGCAGCCAATGCCGCCATGAAGGCCAACAAACCGGTTTTGTTCTTCTCCCTCGAGATGAGTCAACTGGAGTTGTCCCAACGCATTCTCTGTTCGGATGCCAAGGTTGATGCATCCAACGTGAAGACGGGAAAGCTGGAAGAGGCCGATTGGAATCGAATCAGCCACTCGGTGGGTCGACTGGCGGAGGCACCGATCTACATCGACGACAACCCGCACACCTCGGTCATGGAGATACGGGCCAAAGCCCGCCGCCTCCAGAGTCGAGTCGGGGGCCTCGGCATGGTCGTCGTCGACTACATCCAGCTGATGTCGGGTCGCGCCGGTGCCGAGAGCCGTCAGGTCGAGGTGTCGGAGATCTCCCGAAACCTGAAGATCCTGGCTCGTGAACTGGAAGCCCCCGTCGTGGCCTTGGCCCAGCTCAATCGTGGTCTCGAACAACGTCAGGACAAGCGGCCGATGCTGTCGGATCTTCGCGAGTCGGGCGCCCTCGAACAAGACGCCGACGTGGTGATGTTCCTGTACCGAGACGAGATCTACAACCCCGAGAGCGATCAGCAGGGCATTGCCGAGGTGATCGTGGCCAAACACCGAAATGGGCCGACGGGCAACATCAAACTGGCGTTCTTGGGGCGGTTCACCCGCTTCGAGAACATGGCCCGCAGCTCGATGCCGACGGGTGGAGCGTCGGCCGGCGAGTTCTAGTCCGTGTGGACGAACACGGCCGGAGGAGCAGCATCAGGCGACCCGGCCGGCGTGTCGTGGGTTGTTGCCTGTTGAACGACGGCGACCAGGCTGAGGCAGGCGGCAGCGCCCAGAAGTGCTTCGAAGACCAGGCCGGTTCGGCGCGACGTTGCGTTGTTGGGCGTGAACACCAGCTGTTGCTCACTGGCCCCTCGACGCGCCGCCTTCTTCGGCTTCCGGGCTCGAGTGGATTGTGGTGCGATGAGCAGACTCATGGAACCTTGCCTCGTGAGGATCGAATGGTCTGTGGTCGTTGCCGAGCCAACAGATCCAAGGTGACTATCGGCCCGACCCCCGATCGCCTTGAGAGCTTGAGCCGATTCACCCACATCGGGAACAGACGGTCCGGAGGGCGCGGACCCCGATCACGAGAACCCGATCACGAGAACCCGATCACGAGAACCCGATCACGAGA